>NZ_JANSHV010000260.1:0-4350 GCF_047461775.1 Synechococcus sp. R6-5 | reverse complement strand
TCACGCTCATGGCGTATTCCAGGTAGGACTGCGACATCTCCCGCTGCAGGTCGGTGGAGATGATGCGCGCCGTCGATTCGTTGTCGCTCATGGGGTTGGGTTATCGTTGAGGGATCCCAGTCGGCCTTGGCGCAGTGGGTTCATGGAAGTTTATCGAGAAGCCAACCTTGGCCGTGGCAGACTGAAGGTGATTGAATTGAGCAGAAAGCTTTTGTATTCCCAGTCTACCATTCGCCCTTTGTGAAGGCTGGCTGACTTCCAGTAGGAGAGGCTCGGTGGTTCATCGGCGGCCCTCTCTACGGCCTCACGGATCAGGATTTACAGATGGGCCAAGCGGAGCTGATCATTACCCTGACCGGCATCGACGACACCTTTTCCCAAACCATCTATGCTCGCCACTCCTACTTGGCCGATGAGATTCTCTGGAACCACCGATTTGCCGATATTCTCCACCTGGACAGCAATGGGCATCGCTATGTGGACTACTCTCACTTTCACACAACTCTACCGGCTCAAGCCCCATGCCCTCGCTTGGAGGGGAATCCTTGAGGGAAACTATAGGAGAAAATCTATTCTCTAGCATGATCTCTATAGTAACGTTCAATGATAGGCTGCCCATAGCGTGGAGGGCTTTGGGGCATGCTGAGCCAAGCGAAAGAACAACAGTCCGGCGGCAAGAGATTTCTGGATTGGCACCGACGTCTGAGCCTAGACAACTGGCGCGGGGATCTCTTCGGCGGGCTGACGACGGCGATTGTTTCCTTGCCGATGGCCTTGGCCTTTGGGGTGGCTTCGGGGGCAGGGCCGGTGGCGGGCTTGTACGGAGCAGTATGCGTGGGCTTTTTTGCGGCTCTGTTTGGGGGTACGCCCACGCTCATCTCCGAACCCACCGGGCCGATGACTGTGATGATGACGGCGGTGGTTGCTAATGTTACAGCTCGTTACCCGGAGCAGGGGCTGGGGCCGGCCTTCACCGTGGTGATGCTGGGGGGCTTATTTCAGATCCTGTTTGGATCCCTGAAACTGGGTAAATACATCACCCTCATGCCCTACAGCGTTATTTCCGGCTTTATGTCCGGGATCGGCTGGATCATGATTTTGCTGCAGATCCCGCCGCTTTTGGGCCACGCCAGCCAGGGGGGAGTGATTGGGGCGGTGCAGAACCTGCCGACCTACCTGCTCAACCTTAAGATGCCAGAGCTGGGGCTGGGGCTGCTGACGCTTGCCATCCTTTTTGGCTATCCCAAGCCCTGGCGACGGGTGGTGCCGCCGCAGTTGGTGGCTTTGGTGTTGGGAACGCTGGTGGCCAGCTTGTTCATGGCCGATTGGGATTTGCGGCGCATTGGCCCTATCCCCACCGGTTTGCCGCAGTTGCAGTGGCCGCAGTTGCCCTTTGCTTCCCTGGCCAACTTGGTGCTGGATGGGGTGGTGCTGGGGATGCTGGGCTGCATCGACACCCTCTTAACGGCAGTCATTGCCGATAACCTCACCCGCACCCGCCACGACTCCGACCAAGAGCTGATCGGGCAGGGGATCGCTAACTTGGTGTCCGGCTTCATGGGAGGGCTGCCGGGAGCAGGGGCAACCATGGGCACGGTGGTGAATATCCAGTCGGGGGGACGTACCCCTCTGGCGGGCGTCACCCGCGCCCTCATTCTGTTGATGGTGGTGCTGTTTGCCGCTCCCCTCACGCAAGGGATCCCGATGGCGGTGCTGGCAGGGATCGCCTTTAAGGTGGGGGTGGATATCCTCGACTGGAGCTTCCTCAAGCGGGCCCACCGCCTTTCCCTCAAAGGGGCAGCCATCATGTACGGAGTGATGTTCATGACGGTGTTTGTGGATCTCATCGCTGCAGTGGGAGTGGGAGTGTTTGTGGCCAACTTGCTCACCATTCAACGCCTCAGCGAGATCCACTCCGAAGAGGTGAAAGCCATTACCGATGCCGATGATGCGGTGGATCTCACTCCCCGTGAGAGGGAATTGCTGCGCCAGGGATGCGGGCAGGTGTTGCTGTTTTACCTGAGCGGGCCGATGATCTTCGGGGTTTCCCAAGCCATTTCCCGCCAACATCAGGCGGTGGCCTCCTGCCAAGCGCTGGTGGTGGATCTATCAGATGTGCCGATGCTGGGCGTTTCGGCGACGCTATCCTTGGAAAATGCCATCCGCGAGGCCCTGGATCGGGGTAAACAGGTGTGGATTGTTGGGGCCAAGGGTCGGATCCGGCAGCGCCTGGAAAACCTACATTTGCCGCTGCCCCCAGAGCGGTTTGTGGACAGCCGTGAGGTGGCTTTGGCCGAGGCTGTTGCCCAGTTGGGCTTGCCGCTCGAGGCCAGTCCCCTGGTTTGAGTAACCCCAATTGGCCTGAGCCACAAAGCTGCGGGATCCGTTTGCCAGATCTAGGTTAAGTCTGAGTCTATGCAATGGAAGGGTCGGGTCGCCTACTTGGCAACCATGCATCGCAAAGAGCAGGTCATCGGCCCTCTCCTGGCCGAACATTTGGGGATCCAAGTTCAAGTAGTAGCTTTCGACACCGACCAACTGGGCACCTTCTCGCGGGAGCGGCCCCGACCGGGGGATCCCATCCACACTCTGCGCCTGAAGATTGAAAGGGCTCGACAAGCTCATCCCGTCTCCTTGGTTTTGGCCAGCGAGGGATCCTTTGGCCCCCACCCCCAGATCCCTTGGATCCCTTGGAATCAGGAGTGGGTCATGCTCAGGGTTTTTGAACCCGGCGCGGAGCCCTTGGAGCTGGTCGGCTATGCAGAGAGCACCCAAACCAATTTCAGCCATCGCTGGGTGCAGAGCTGGGCAGAAGCGCTGGACTTTGCCCAAAGGGCGGGTTTTCCCCAGCACGCCCTGATCGCCCTCGACCAGCCAGAAAAGCCCCAGGTTATCCACAAAGGAATCCAAGACGAAGCAACCCTGAAGCAGGTGGTGGGGGAGCTGCTGGCTCGGCAGGGTGGCCTGCATCTGGAAACCGACATGCGGGCCCTGTACAACCCAACCCGGCTCCAAGTCATCGCAGCCGCCACCCAAAACCTAATCGCCAAAGCCCAAAGCCTGTGCCCGGCCTGCGGCACTCCTGGCTACTGGCAGATCCGCTCGGTCTCTGGACTGCCCTGCGGCCAATGTGGCGCCCCCACCCCCGTGGCCAAGGCTTGGGTATATGGCTGTGCTCGCTGTTCCCACACCCACACCGAGCCTGTGGCAGAGCCCTGGGCGGATCCCGCTCAGTGTGCCTTTTGTAATCCCTAGCTTTGTCCCAAGCTTGACGTCAAGCCCAGGCTTTCATCCCCCCAGAGGGGCTGATGTAAGAGAATAGGGATCCAACCCAGTGGATCCCTACTTAGCAACTTGGATGTCAGCGCAGGGATTTTAAGAACTAGAAAGTAAACACAGCTCGCAAGACACCCACGCCGATGGTTGGATCGGTATCCCCAGACTTGCTAGGCCCACCATTGGGATTGCTCACAAAGTAGGCTGCCGGGGTAAGGGTGAGGTACTCGTTCACCGGGAAGCTGTAGTAAACATCCACGATGAAAGGACGGCTGTCAAAAACTCCCTCCTCGGTGCTGACAATCGGTTGGCCAAACACCACACCGCCCTGAGCACCCTCAATGAAGAGATCCGGGAAAGCAAAGCCAAACAGGAACCCGTTGAAATCTTCATCACCCGGATCAATGGTGCCAGCCGGTACCACGTTGGGCAAGTTGTAATCCACATTGCCAGCAGTAAACCAGCCGGATACGGTAATTCGAGGGCTAAGCTCCCAGTTGGCTGCCACCGAGAAAGCATTGACACGGGCAGAAACATCTACCGTCGTCGTCCGCAGAGGGCCACGGAAAAGGGCTGTACCGTTGGCCAAGAACTCAGGGCCATCGTTTGCCTTCTGCAGATAGGTACTGGCAAACTGCAGGTAGATCTCCAGGTTTTCGTTCGGCAGGAAGCCCAGCTCCACCGCGTGGGCACTGTCGCTACCGGTTATACCGCTGTCGCCGAAGCCCTTGCCCAAGGCTTGAGCGTTCCTGGTGCTGTAGCTGTAGGCCAAGCGTAGTTGATCCGAGAGTCGGTAGCGGAAGCCAAACAGAGCTCCACCTGGCACGTCCGCCGTGGAGTTGGGAGCGTCGGCGAAGTCGGAGAGAGCTTCGAAGGGTGTGCTGTAGTTGAATACATCGAACACACCTGAGCCAACGATACCTGTGTAGATGGTAGCTGCTCGGTTGAAAGCTGGGAATTGGTAGATCAGCTTGGCCAGGGTGAAAGTGCCGCCGCCACGGCCGCCAAACTCAAGGCCGGGATCCCCATCAAAGAACTCAGTCACAGCATCGCGAGCTTGGAGACGAATGCGCA
>NZ_JANSHV010000258.1:0-4109 GCF_047461775.1 Synechococcus sp. R6-5 | reverse complement strand
CCGCTGACGCGAAAGGACTCCGTCCCGCGAACAGTGGGTTGGCCAAACCAGGGGGGGAGCTCTAGGGATCCACCACCTCAAAGGCCCACAGACCTCGCTCAGCAGGGATCCGGTGCAACCGTCCGCTGGGAAAACGCCGTTGCAGTTCTGCCCCTTGCTGATCCCATACCCACTCGTTCATGAACAGGGTAAACGGTGGCTCCAGCGCCTGGATGGGCAACACCTCAGGGGAAAACACCGCTACCTTTTGTTCCCGTCCGGCAAAAAATTGGATCCAGCTTTGCCAATAGTGGGGTTCCCCCCAGCCGAAATAGGGGTAGGCAGCGCTGGCGGCCAGATAGAAGCGGTAGTCGGGATCCATTTGGCGAGCTGCCACATAGCGCCCGGTGGCCCCCACATCATTGCCTTGAGTCCAGCCCTTGAAGACAAAATCTCCGAAGATTGCCAAGTTCCATCCCCCAATCGCCAGGATCGCGCCCCCCATCGCCACCGCTAGCAACCAACCTCTTGCCTGAGATCCTGCCCACTCCAGAAGACCGCTCAGCGCCCGCAGGAGCACCTGGATCCCTTCTAGGGTGAGGTAGGCCACGAAGGGCAGAATGACCAGCAGGCGGGTGTAGTTGGGGGCTTTGGTGATGGCAAAGCTAAAGAGCAAGTAAAGAAACAGGAAACTGCCGATACACAGCCAGTCGTGGGGTTGGCTGCGCTTCTTGAAAAGGCGGTAGAGGCCGGATCCCAGCCCCAGCCAGATCAAAGCCCCCGTCAAGGGATCCACAAAAGCATGGCCGTAGTTGGGATAGATGTAGCCGCGGTCGTGCTGGCCGGGGTCGTTGAACATACTCAGGCCGTTGAAGATGTTGCGCCAGACCGCCTCCTCTGGCGTAGCCGCATTCACCCACATCTGTTGTAACGCCCGCCCTTCCGGGAAAAAGAGAAATTGTTGGCGAGAGTACTCGGCGCTCACCGCAGGTGCTGTGACCGTGGCCACCAGAATGGGCCCAGCCACCAGAAAAAAGCCCAGCGCCGCGGGCACCGTCAGCTTAGCCAGGACCCAGAGGGGATTAGCTTGCTTGTTTTCTCCTCGGAGATCCTCCCGGCCCAGGAGCAGGTACAGAACTCCAAACAGCAACCCCAGCAGGATCACCACCCGCCCCGGCAAATAGCCGTAGAGGGAGAAAGCCGCCGCTCCTCCCCCCAGATAGAGCAACAGGGGATTTTTTTCCCGCACGCCCTTGAGGAGCAAGGCCAGGGCCGCACACTCCACCAGCACAATCAGGTTTTCCCGCATGGCCATGCGGCTGATGCCCAGCAAGGCGTGGTTGGATCCCAAGAGGGCCGCCCCCGCCAAAGCCAGCCGGGATCCCCAAAATGCCCGAAAAAACCCGTAGGCCACCAGAATGGTGACGACCCCGAAGGCGGCATGTACCGTGCGCACATTGAGCAGCGTGACTCCCCCCATCAGCCGCGTCAGGCCGCCGAAGAGGCTGAACATGAAGCGGGGGAAATAGAAATACTCCGGCATCAGCCCAAAGATATCGGGATAGCGCACCCCTGAGGCGCGACGGGCCATGGAGGTGATCACAATCTCGTCAGTATTGATCTGAAAAGGGATGTTGGGCAGGTCGTAGAGGTAGATCGGGGCAAAGACCAACACCAACAGCCCCAGGTGCAACAGCTCCTGTTGCCAGCGCAGCCGCGTCGGATCCCAAGGGGGTTGAGCCGGGGAAAACTGCGCCCAATACAACCCCACCAGCAGGATGCTCAGCAGCCAGAGGCCAATCTGCAGCACGTGGTAGCCGGACAGCCCGTACCAGAGAGTCAGGGCTATTCCCAGGCCCAGGCCGGATCCCAGCAGAGGCAGACGCCGGGAGGCCACCGTATCCCAAACCGCCATAGGACTCCGTCCCGCTGATGCGATAGGACTGGAATCTGAGAGGAATCAATTCCTATCAGCTTACCAGGCGCAAGATGTTCCGTAAAACCGGAACTCAGTAACCCCGCATCGGCTCCGCCTCTGGCTCCAATTCCGGATCTATGAAGTTGGACGGATCGTAGAGGAAGCGGTTGACCTCGTCCTCAATGCGATAGATCTCGAAGGGCTCCAATTGTTTGCCAGTTCGCAAGGCCAGCAGGTAGCCATCCACCAGCAGACGTAGCTCATCGGTGCGCCGGTAGCCCCGCTGCCAGGTATCCACCAGAGCATCGGTCAAAGCCTGATAGTGCCGGATCAACTTTGGGTCTTGCAACATGGTGTTCCCTTGCCCTGCCTGTTTCTATCCTAACGTTTGGTGTCTCTTTGATGTCTCTTTGTAAGCGGGGATTGCGAACGGGATCCCGAAGCTTGGTCTCTTCTTGGCTTCAAGCCATGGGCAGGTGCAGCCGCGAAGGCGTCTCGCCACCGCTGCGGAGAGTGATGGTGAGAATGCGGGCCTCAATCAGCCGCTCTTCCCGCATTCCCGTGCCTGTGTTGACAGGATAGGCCGGAAAACAAGCCGCGCTAAGGCTGAGGCGCAGAGCATGACCGCAAGGAATGCGAATACAGGTGGGCTGACAGGGAATCAGAATGGGGGTACTGGGCTGGGGATCCCGTAGGCGACAATAGCCTTGGGAAAAGTTATACACCTGCCCATCGGGCCTTACCACCGAGAGCACAGCGCAAAGATCGAAACTGGGGCTGTCGGCCTCCGCGTACACCTCCACAGCAATGTCCCCGACCAGAACCAGCTCGGCTTGCAGCGGCGGAGTGGTATAGGTCAGGACATCGGTGCGGCAGTCGAGGGCGGAGCGCTCTTGCGGCCCGGCAGGCTGAACTAGGTGGCCCCCCAAGGCCGGCACCGGTCGCCAGGGATCGTGAACAAAGGTATCCGATTGTTGCGTCGGCGAGGGTTCAGGGCGAAGGGATCCATCTGCTTCTGAAAGGGCAGCCAAGCCGGTGCTGTGTAGGTAAAAAGCTTTTGGCTCAGGGGTAGGCCAAGCATCAAAGCCGCGCCAGCGGTTGGATCCCATCTCGAACAGGCGTACCGGCGGCTCCTGGAGGATCCCTGTATCTTTGCCTTTGAGGAACTGGTCAAACCAGCGCACCTGCAGGCGATCGATGGGGCTGACAGCCTCTGGGCCAAAGTCCAACGCCCCCACTTTGCGCCCCCAAGGGAGATGGATCCAAGGGCCGATGATCAGGTATTGAGGGTTCTGGCTGCGGGCGCTCATTTCCTTGTAGAGGCGCAGGCTACCACTCAGGTAGCTGTCAAACCAGCCGGCAATGTGTAGCATCGGCAGATCCACCACCTCTAGACGGGGAGAGAGCTTGCGCCAGTATTCATCCGGCTCGCTGTGCTCCAGCCAGTCGAAGTAATAGGATTGGGGGGCATACTGCTGCAACACCCCCGGCTTGAGGGGGATAGGGTCGTAGAGGGGGAGATTGCGGGCAGCTTTCAAAAGCGCTTGGTAGGCATTGGCATCCCCCCTGAGACGCGCCCCTTCGGTCTCCAGTTGCAAGGCCCAACTGAGGTTGTTGTAGAAGGCAAAGGCCCCCCCTGGGTAAGCGGCATCGGCATAGAGATCGTAAGGCAGCATCGCCGGGCAGATGGCCTTCAAGGCGCTGGGACGGGTAGAAGCCGCATACAGCTGGGTCATGCCCTGATAAGAGAAGCCGTACATGCCCACTACGCCGTTGCTCCCCGGCAAGGCAGCCGCCCAATTGACGGCGTCAAACCCGTCTTCCACCTCATGGCGGAAAGGGTAGAAGGATCCCTTGGAAGTTCCCCGTCCGCGCACATCCTGGATGACCACAATGTACCCCTGGGCCGCATACCACCTGGGATGGGCATACACCACCGTCGAGGCAATGGCCCGCCCATAGGGCTGCCGCATCAGCAAAACCGGGTAGCTCCCCTCCCCTTGCGGGCGATAGACATCCGCGTCCAGTTGGATCCCGTCGCGGGTGAACATGGAAACAGTTTCGCGGGGGCGAACGGGCAACATGGCCTGGGTTGGGCTAGCGGATCTTGCCAAAGGGATACCAACCAAGGACAACCTAAGGGATCCCTGGGTGGATTCTTCCTAAGATAAAACAGAAGCCCTTATGAGAGCATGACTCTAGTCAATAATAA
>NZ_JANSHV010000257.1:0-1258 GCF_047461775.1 Synechococcus sp. R6-5 | reverse complement strand
ATTTGCTACCGTACAGAAAATATGAGCGAGTTGTCGTGTGACGGTATTCCGCCAGGGAAAATGGAAGCCGATGCGCAATGGTATCCTTTCGTCATGGTGACCAAACCTGACGACTGGAGAAGACCATGCCCATCAGCTTCCAGACCTATCGTACCATCAAACGGACCCTGGCGCATGCCCTGCACACGCGCCGCGACAGTCACGACGAGCGGCACCTGAACACGTTGGCCTTGTTGATTTGTGGAATTGTTAGCGCCCGGCACGTCCAGTTCGCCCTGATCGCCGATCACGTCCCGATCCGTGGGCGCAAGAATGAAAGTATCATCACCCGCTTTCGGCGCTGGGTGAAGCACGATGCCATCACGCCCGAGGCGCTGTGGCTGCCATTTGCCCGCGCGGTTGTGGCGGGCTTGGCCCACACGCCGCTGACGATCGTGCTCGATGGCACGACAGCTGGGCGCGGCTGTGTCGTGTTGATGGCCAGTGTGCTGTATCAAGGACGGGCTATCCCACTGCTCTGGACGGTCGTGAAAGGCAAAAAGGGACATTTGCCCCAAGAACTGCATTGTGCAGTGATTGAGCGCCTTCAACAGGTCATTCCGACCACAGCCACAGTGGTCGTGCTGGGCGATGGCGAGTTTGATGGCGTCGCGTTGCAGGCGACGATCCGCGCGCTGGAATGGGACTATGTCTGTCGCACCGCCAGCAACATCACGATCTACGCTCACGATCGAGTCTTCACGGTCGGCGATCTGCCCATCACACGTGGGGAATCGGTTGCGATTGCCGATGTGGAGATGACGCTGGCGCGGTACGGGCCAGTCCTGGTGATAGGAGTGTGGGACGACGATCAGGACGCGCCGATCTATCTGATTAGCTCGTTGACCGATGCCGACGCGGCGGTGGCGCACTACCGGATGCGCTTTCGGATTGAGCGCCTGTTTGCCAACCATAAGAGTCGCGGCTTTCACATCCAGAAAAGTCACCTGAGCGATCCGGAGCGTCTGGCGCGGTTACTGATTGCCACAAGTTTGGCCTATGTGTGGGTGCATACGCTGGCCGTGTTTGCTCAAGAACAGAATTGGGTTCGCCAGTTTCATCGCAGCGACCGCTGTGACCTCAGCCAGTTTCAAATTGGCATCCGTGCGTTGTGCTACGCCCATCGCGAAGGTAAACGTGTTCCTGTCAGCTTTCGCTTCCCAGCGAACCGATGTGCCACTCTGCAAGAGACGAACGGATTTTCTGTACGGTAGCAAAT
>NZ_JANSHV010000256.1:0-3212 GCF_047461775.1 Synechococcus sp. R6-5 | reverse complement strand
CCCCTGATCGTGATGGCCGATGGCGAAGGAATGGCAGGAGTCACCCGAATCTGGCCACCAAAGGGGATGGTAAATGGCCCTGGGAAGGTAGCCTCATTTACAGACACCGAGGTGGAAGTGGTGATGACCGGAGCACCGCCTGGCCCCGTCACCGTCACCGTCGCGCCGGCAGGCAGGCCTGGGATAGTGATCGTCACACCGGCAGGCGTAGGCGTAGGCGTGGGAGTAGGCGTTGCCGGTGGCGCACCGCCGGGCTGGAACTGCAGACTGGCCCCTGGGCCGAAGCCCACTGCCGAGCAGAGGGCATCCGACACCGCGCCAAAGACAGTAGAGGTGAAAGGAGCTGTATCCAAGAAGTTCAGAAGGTTGCCCGAGGCTCCCGCCAAGCCTTCTTGGCGACCGCACACGGCAAAGCCAGGGATGGGCGTGGGCGTGATGGTGTTGTTGAAGAAGGCCTTGAGAATGGTGCCCTCCCCACCCAGGGCCCCCGCCGCGGTTGGCGTGAGGTCAACGCCGGGACGAGCGTAGACAGCCAGAGTGCCCTGCGGCGGCAGGCGGAAGGTGTTGCCCCTCACCGAAGCCGTGGCAAAAGGAGCCAGCGTTCCCGGTGCCTGAGTCTGGCGATCCACAATGGCCGCAATGAAGACCGGGCTGCCGATGGAAGGCTCAAAGAGGTTCTCGCGAATGGTTACCGCGTTGGGCTCAGCCGACACCACATGCACGCCGGCAACGGTGAAGCCGCGCAGCAGGTTCTTGTAAACCTCCGCCTGCGAGAAGTCGCAGACTTGCACAGAGACGTAGGACTGCGCCTGCGTAGGCCGCGTGAAATCGTTGAAGGAGACTTCTACGTTGCGGGTGGTGAGGTTGGCTAGGTCACACTCGCCAATGGCTACTTGGTAAGGTGCAGCCGGCCCACCATCGTCCGGATCTGGGGAAATGCCAGTAATCCGGAAGCCGTTGCCCTCCGTTCCGCCCAACGTGGCATCAGCGGCCAGGATCTTGACCGAACGCACCGTGCTCGTGCCGTCAATGGAGTTCAAGGTCAAGCCGGGCCTGTCGGCGGGCAGAACGATTTCTTCCTCGGCCACAAAAGATCCGGGGCCAGCCGTTACCGTTGGGTTGGGACCGGCCACTTCGGCAATCGCGCGGGTGATGGAGAGGTAAACGTTGCTGGTGTTGCTGTTAAATACAAAGCGCGTGCCTCTAGCAACGATGTCACGGCGCTCCGCGGCATTCAGCCCACTACCCCGCTCGTCGCGGATGGCATAGACGTTGGCCGTCGCAGTTCTGGGGGTGATGGCGTTGCCGGCAAAGGTTACCAAGCTCAGCCCGGTCACTGCAGGCTCGATAAAGATGCCAGCCGAGCCCGCACCCACATCCTGCGGCACCTGCGGCACCAAGTTAATCAACTCAGGTCGCACGCCATCGGGAGCTGCAGCGTAGCCCAAGAAGATGTTGTTGGTCTCCACCCGCAGGTTGATGCCTGCGTTGTCGCCGGCAATGCGAATACCCGCTGAGTTAGCTGCGCCAGCCACAAAGAGGTTGGAGCGGGTTACTGTCAGGTTCTTAGAGGTGACGCCAGCAGCAGCTGAGCCAAAGCCAATGGCTACCCCACGGGAAGCTGGAGTGGTTACTGTGGGGGAGAGAACGATGTCAACGCCGGTAACGGTAACTTCAGTGGCGTCCTCGGCATTGATACCGTACTCGATGGCCGCCAGGGAGCGGGTGTTGAGAATGCTGAAGTTCTCCAGGACAACGCCAGCGGCATTGCTGGTCACCTGTACCGGAGCGCCCGTTTCCGCACCAACCACAACCGCGTCGTCCACCAGACCCGTAGCGCCACGTACCGTCACGTTGCTGCGGTTAATCACAATGTTCTGGCGATAGACACCCGGCTGCAGAACGATGGTCAAAGGCTGCGTCCGGTCAGAAGTGGCAATGATGCGACTGATATCGCTCTCAGGCGTAACAACCACCCTGCCTGCTGGGGCTGGAGTGGGAGTTGGGGTAGGAGCTGGAGTCGGAGTTGGAGCCGGCGGCGGAGGTGGAGGAGGCACAGGCACCACAGAGCTGGTACTGTCTTCGCCACAGCCTGTCAAGATCACGGGCAGAAGCACCACGGCAGACGCCAAGGTTAGAGAACCAAGTGACTTCAACAGCCACTTATGCGTTTTTCCGTTCATTTTTCTCCTCTTAACCAAAAAAGTAGGGTTCGGCTGAACACTTCCCTTAACTTACCCGATCAACCAACCCGAAGCAACTGAGAAGGCTAAGGGCTTGATACTCGGATGGGAGACGCACACACGCCTGTGTCAGCGGTTGCTCTGGTTACTCCGTAAATCATACAGTCAGATCCGCCCAACTTGGCAAGTCTTGCCATTTTTTTTTCCAGGTGCAACCCAGGAGCTACAGGGATCCCTGCCAAGTCCAAGTTGAACAGAGAGGATTGCGGAAGAATGACCGGTGGGATCTGCGGCAGTTCTGCCATCGGAGCCGAGGTTCACCCTTCATGCAGACGCTGCGGGCTAACAGCCCTCTTGAGCAGCCAGAACCCTTACCCGGCAAGCTTTCCCGGATCCACCTGCAAAAAACCGGAAGATTTGCCTATTTCCTCACAAAAGGGTGCTTGATCTGGGGCAGAAGGGTGGCAGGATGAGGAGTGGATGTTTTTTCTGGAGACCCAACCAGGATGGCTACCTATAAGGTCACTCTGATCAACGAGGAGCAAGGCTTAAACGTCACCATCGATGTGCCGGATGACGAGTACATTTTGGACGTGGCGGAAGAGCAAGGGATCGAGCTGCCCTATTCCTGCCGCGCCGGTGCCTGTTCGACCTGTGCCGGCAAGCTGGTGAGCGGCACAGTGGATCAAAGCGATCAGTCCTTCCTGGACGATGATCAGATCGAGCAGGGCTATGTGCTGACCTGTGTGGCTTACCCTACTTCCGACTGCACCATCATCACCCACCAAGAAGAAGCCCTTTACTGATCGAGCTTGAATTTCCGTCCTCACCCCCGGCCCCTCTTTATTAAAGAGAGAGGGGTTTTTGTTTTGGGTGGCCCAAGCGCTCCGCGCCGCTGACACAGCCACCCCCAGCCCCTCTCCCAGGGCAAGAGGGGAGATTCAGGGTGGTAGGATTTCCTTATTCTGCAACACCCGACAACCATGACGCCTGAGCAAGAGCAGTGGCTGATTCAAGCCATCCAAGAGT
>NZ_JANSHV010000255.1:0-978 GCF_047461775.1 Synechococcus sp. R6-5 | reverse complement strand
CTTATTATTGACTAGAGTCATGCTCTCACCGACCGGCGGAAGATGGCTGTTGAGATTATTCTCAACAAACAGGCCGGCAATTCCAGCTCTGGGTTTGGCTTGGTCTCTAGCGAGGGCCGTAGGTTGTCCAATAGCCGCGTCCTTGTCTTTTGGCTGCATCGGCAGCTTCAGTAAGAATGGGGCCGTACTTCAAGCCATCGGTTTGTGGCGACAACAGGCCATGCCCCAAAAACAGCATTTCCTGGTTGATGAGGGTATTGGCTTGCCAAACGTAGGCAGGCAAGGTGGGAGCAGGGGCTAGGGCAGGATCCAACTCCAAAAACACCTCACGTCCCAGCAGAGCAGTCTGCAGATATTGGCCAGCATTGTAAACTGCCAGAGGGGTTTGTCCGCGCAACTCCGTCCAGTTGGGGTTGATCGGGTCAGGCAAGGGATCGATCCCGATCAGTTGCACCAGCCGCAAATTCAAGTCTCCTTCAAGCTGGACAACCAGGGTGTTGTAGTTGACCACCCGAACCACGGCTGCACGTTTGAGGTCGCGCAGATCTGGACGCGCCACCAATGTTAAAGCCCAACCGGGCAATGTCGAGAATATCAAAGGTAAGGCCAGAAAGCTGCCCAGCTTGATCAGGCTCCGTCCATTGGATACAAGCGAGGATCTGGAGCCGGGGGAAGTCGGAGCAGAACGCAGGGATTTTTGCAGCATGGACTTTAGCCGTTGCATGGCGGACTTGACAATAGGGATGGTTCGCATGCTTGACCTTTGGATCTCACACCGCCCTCACACCGCCGCCTACTGGGCTTCAACGCGGGATCCGGCTCACCTGCCGTCACTCTACAAAAAATTGGGGCAGATGGGTCAGGTCTGGAAAATCTCTCTCGATTTTTGTCTTGATTTTTAGATGTGCTACCCATCCGGTCAGCAGTTGTCAGCGCTGACAACCTGTGGTTGGTCATTTCGATTCAAACTGGGACACT
>NZ_JANSHV010000254.1:0-875 GCF_047461775.1 Synechococcus sp. R6-5 | reverse complement strand
GCGAAAGGACTCCGTCCCGCTGGCGCGAGCGGCCAGACAGCCGGAAAGCAAATGCAGTGCCACAGCAGCCATGGGCAGATTTGACGAGACAGGTTGACTTCAGTATGGAAGAGATTGGAAGTGGGGGATTCCAAATCGTGGCAGAGTGGTCAGGCTCTCACTTGCGCCTTGCTCCAAGAAAACCCCTGGCCTGAAGTGCCATCAACTGGTTGACCTAAGAACCGAGGGAACTGTCGGATGAGCGGATTTGAGCTGCCTTTGACGGTGGAAGTGTTGCGTTGGTTAGCGGGCGGTCAGTTGGCCGAGCGCCTGGAGCGGGCCGTGCGCCTGTGGGTACTGCTCCACTGCCTCTATGGCGAAAACCGCTGGCCAGACCTGCCGGAAACCTTTGGCTACACCCACATCCGGGATCGCTTGCTCTCACCACGGCACCCCAAGCAGGATCTGGCACAAGGGATCCCTTCACCCTGTCCTGATGTTGACTGCATTTGCTGGAAACCCTTGAGGTTTTGGCTGAAGGATCCCAACCTATTGGCCGCCTTAAAAGCAGAAGTTCCCGATCTGGAAGCGCTGCTATCTGCTCAACCCTTTCACAAGACCCATCGCACCCTGCGCAAAGAGCTGGATTACCTGGCTGCCCGGGGTTGGCTGCAACAAATTCAGGCCAACTCTAGGCGGAGAGATAATTTTCGCTGCCGTGCGCCGGGGGATCGTCCCCAACTGCCCGTATCTTCATCGGCTTTGACCTTATCGGGCCATCAACTGGAACAGATCTATCACATCCTCAGCGATGTGGCCTTTGTACATCCAGATGTGCAGGTTTTGCTGGATGAAATCTGGGCCAACCAAAGGACTCCGTCCCGCTGGCGCGATCA
>NZ_JANSHV010000253.1:0-7101 GCF_047461775.1 Synechococcus sp. R6-5 | reverse complement strand
CTTAGCGGTCGGAGCCGGGTAGTTTACTGCTGCCTATCCATCACGCCCAAGTCTGGTCACTCTTGAGGGTAATGGGGGAGCAACAACTTATTATTGTTATTGGAATTGATTGGATTCACGGGATCCCAGCCAACTGGCGGGCCACCAGGGCGGGAAGTTGAGCCAACGGGATCCCTTCCAGAACTTCTGCCGCAAAAGCGCAGGTGAGGAGTTGCCTGGCCTCAGCTTGGGGAATACCCCGGCTTTGCAGATAGAAGATCTCTTCTGCCTCCAGTTGGCTGACGGTGGCCCCATGGGCACACTTGACGTTGTCGGCAAAGATCTCCAGTTGTGGCTGGGTGTTGACCCGCGCTTTGGGGCCTAGGAGCAGGTTGCGGTTGGTCTGGGCGGCGTCCGTCAGTTGGGCCTCTCGGCTCACCAGAATCCGTCCGCTGAAGACCGCATGGGCCGTCTCGTCCACAATGCACTTGTGCAATTGGCGGCTGCTGCCGTGGGGGGCCTGATGCACCAGGCGGGAGTGGGTGTCGCTGTGCTGGGATCCCTTCAGCAGCGTTAGCCCCTGCAGTTGGGTGTGGGCCTGGGCTCCGGCTTGGGTGATCTCCAGGTTGTGGCGAGAAAACTGGGATCCCCACTGAATGGCCTGGAGGCGGTAGTGGCTGTTGCGGCTTTGGCGCACGGCGGTCTTGTTGATGTGGAAGGCTGGGGATCCCTGCCTTTGCAAAATCACATGGTGCAAACGAGATCCCTCTGCCAGGGCGATCTCCGTAACCGCGTTGCCAAAGGGGATCCCGGATCCCAGGGATACATGATCTTCGATCAGCGTGAGGGAGCTGTGGGCTTGCAAAGACAGCAGGCAGCGGGGCTGGGCCAAAACGGCCTCTCCCTCAGGAGCCACCGTTATGAACAGCAGGTGCAGCGGTGACGGAACTTCCTGGCCGGGCTGTAGGCCAATCTGGATCCCATCTCCCAGATGAGCGGTGTTGAGGGCCGTAAACACATCCGTCTTGGCCAGGGTTTGCAGCAACTCCCCTGGGGCTTGGGCTAAAGGGATCACCTGCAAAGCGGTGGGCAGGCCGCTCAAATCAGAAAGCTGGGGGGCAAAGTAGCCGTTGACGAACACGGCGCGGCTATAGCTGGCTTCCGGCCAAAGCCAAGGTTCTAGGGTTGCTGCATCCAGAGCCGGATCCGCCGCGGCAGCCAGGCGAAACTTGTGGGCCAGCAGTGGCGAGAGATCGCTGTATTTCCAATCCTCTTCCCGTGGGGTCGGGATCCCCAGTTCGGCCAGTTGGGCGCGGGCCTGCTGCCTAAGGGTGGTGTAGGGATCCTGCCTTTCCGGGATTTGGCCGAGGATGTGCTCCAGGAATAGGCGGCTCTCTGGGGCAAAAGGTTTGGGCAAGGTGGCGCTCATCCCTCTTTCTCCTGCCGAGATGTCGCAGCTGCCGGTTCTTGACCCGACTGAGTTTTGATCCAGTCGTAGCCCCGTTCTTCCAGCTCCAGCGCCAAGGTCTTGTCCCCACTGATGACGATACGACCCCCCTCCATCACGTGCACGTAGTCGGGGGTAACATAGTCCAGCAAGCGTTGGTAGTGGGTGATCAAGAGCATGGCATTCTCAGAGCCGGCCAGTCGGTTGATGCCCTGGGCGACAATGCGCAGCGCGTCGATATCCAGGCCGGAATCCGTCTCGTCCAAAATGGCCAGCGTGGGCTCCAACACCGCCATTTGCAGGATCTCGTTGCGCTTTTTCTCACCGCCGGAAAAGCCCTCGTTCACAGAGCGCTCCAAAAAAACGGGATCCATTTTGACAATATCCAACTTTTCCCGTACCAGGTCGTCAAAATCCAGAGCATCCAGTTCCGGCTGATCCCGATATTTCTGGCGAGCGTTGTAGGCGGCGCGCAGGAAATCCAAGTTGCTCACCCCTGGGATTTCGATGGGGTATTGAAATGCCAAAAAGATCCCTGCCCAAGCCCTCTCTTCTGGCTCCATCTCCAAGAGATTTTTTCCCAGGTAGAGGATCTCGCCCCCCGTCACCCTGTAGTCAGGGTGGCCGGCTAAGATCTTGGAAAAAGTGCTTTTTCCAGAGCCATTGGGGCCCATGATGGCGTGGATTTCTCCGGCGCGAATTTCCAGGCTCAACCCCTTGAGAATGGGGGTGCCGTCGATCTCGGCGCTGAGATCTCGAACGGATAAGATGACAGGGCTGTTTTCACGGATCATGGCTAGACTCTAGGGTTGACACCGAAGGGCAGGAGCTGAAAAGTTAAGGGATCCCTAAACCAGGTTTGGATTTTGGGCCTAAGGATCCCCTATAGCTCTATTGGGAGTGGCGATTGAGGATATCCCGGATCTCTGTCAGCAAAACCACTTCTGGTGGGGGCAATGTGGGAGGAGATTCTTCCTCCTTTCGCTGTAGGGTGTTGATCGCCTTCACCAGTAAGAAGATGGCAAAAGCGATAATCACAAAATCAAACACAGCTTGCAGAAAGCTACCGTAGTTAATCGTAACTGGGTCTTCAGGACTTCCACCGATTTTCCAGACCAAGTTCTGGAAGCTCACTCCACCAATCATCAAGCCTAAAACTGGAGTAAACAGATCTGCTACAAAAGAAGTCACAATCTTCCCAAAAGCACCTCCAATAACAACGCCAACAGCCAAATCTAAGGCATTGCCCCGGCTGATGAACTTTTTGAACTCCTCCAGAAATGCCCTCATGGGGAACTTCTCCTGCCTAGCCTTACGGTTCAAAACTCCTTGATTATCCCCTCTCCCCCCCTGCATCCATGCGCTGTTTGCAACGTCGCCAAGCCCTTGGGCCGCCTCTGGCTTCAGGGGATCACAGCCCTCTGCCTTGGGAGTTACCTAACCCCTTACCCTTCTCCTGAAAATGGCAGCGCCTGCTCCCACAGCGTGTCAGCGGCCTCGCCCACTTGCTCAGCTTCACGTCGGGAACAATCCCCTAGCCGACGGATCCCTCTAACTTTAGGCTCAGCAACCGATCGGCTTCTACGGCAAACTCCATCGGCAATTGGTTGAACACCTCTCGGCAGAAGCCACTGATGATCATGGACACGGCATCTTCCATGCCGATCCCGCGCGACTGGAAATAGAACAATTGCTCTTCTCCAATCTTAGAGGTGGAAGCTTCGTGCTCCACTTTGGCGGTGTTGTTTTGCACCTCAATATAGGGGAAGGTGTTGGCGCTGCACTGATCCCCGATCAACATGGAATCGCACTGGGAAAAGTTGCGGGCCCCTTCTGCTTTCGGCCCGATTTTGACCAGACCGCGGTAGCTGTTTTTGGAGTGCCCAGCCGAGATCCCTTTGGAGATAATTTTGCTGCGGGTGTTGCGGCCCACGTGAATCATCTTGGTGCCGGTATCGGCCTGCTGGTAGTTGTTGGTTAGGGCAACCGAGTAAAATTCGCCCACCGAGTTTTCCCCCACCAGCACACAGCTGGGGTACTTCCAGGTGATGGCGGAGCCGGTCTCCACTTGCGTCCAAGAGATTTTGGAGTTGGCCCCCTGACACAGGCCGCGCTTGGTTACAAAGTTGTAAATGCCCCCTTTGCCGTTTTCGTCGCCGGCATACCAGTTCTGTACCGTCGAGTACTTGATCTCGGCATTGTCTAGGGCGATCAGCTCCACCACCGCCGCATGCAGTTGGTTGGTGTCGAACATGGGGGCAGTACACCCTTCCAAGTAGCTGACGTAGGATCCCTCGTCGGCAATGATCAAGGTGCGCTCAAACTGGCCCGATTCGCCGTTGTTGATGCGGAAATAGGTGGAAAGCTCCATGGGACAGCGCACCCCTTTGGGCACATAGACAAAGGATCCATCACTGAACACTGCCGAGTTCAGCGCCGCGTAGTAGTTATCAGCAATGGGAACCACACTGCCCAAGTACTTGCGCACCAGCTCCGGATACTCCCGCAGTGCCTCCGACATGGAGCAGAAGATCACGCCTTCCTTGGCCAGCTTTTCCCGGAAGGTGGTGGCTACCGAAACGCTGTCGAAGATGGCATCCACCGCCACATTGGCCAGCCGCTTCTGTTCAGACAAGGGGATCCCCAATTTCTCGAAGGTCTCCAACAGCACCGGATCCACTTCGTCCAGGCTCTTTTTCTTGGGCTGCACCTTGGGGGCGGAGTAATAGACAATGTTTTGGTAGTCAATGGGCGGGTAGCTGACGTTGGGCCAGGTGGGCTCGCTCATCTTCAGCCACTGGCGGTAGGCCCGCAGCCGGAACTCTAGCATAAAGTCCGGCTCCCCTTTCTTGGCCCAGATCTGCCGAATCACCTCTTCGTTCAAGCCTTTGCCAATCGACTCAGAGGGGATGTCGGTTACAAAGCCGTACTTGTAGGGCTGGTTGACCAGGGCGCGGACGCTCGTAGACATGGATGGCTCTCGGGTAGTGACAGGGTAGAAACGCGACTAAGACAGATGGCCAAATAAAACAACAGAGTTGTTGTTTAACTGATCCTCAGGTTACTTTAGCAATGATCCCGTTGTCAAAATAGCAGAGAGCTGTGCTGGCAGCGGCAGCCGATGGATCCCAGTCTAACCAGGAGGGCGAGGGTGGACAGCGCGCGCAAGATCACCGGGCAGGTCGCTCAACCCGCTTCGAGTAAGCAGGCCATCTTGGTCTACCTGCGCAAGGCGGGGCAGGCCAACGCCCAAACGCTGGCAGAGCACCTGCGCATTTCTCCCCAGGCCATCCGCCGCCACCTCAAGGATCTGGAGGCAGAGGGGTTGATCCAACATGTCGCTCAACCCAATGGTCTAGGGCGACCCCAGCATCTCTATCAGCTCAGCCCCTTGGGAGAAGAGCAATTTCCCGCCAGCTACGACGAGTTTGCCCTTGGTCTGCTCAACACCCTGGCCGAAACCCTGGGATCCGAACAGATGGGATCCCTTCTCCACCACCAGTGGCAGCGCAAAGCCCGGGAGTATCAGGCCCAGCTGGGATCTGGATCCCTACGGGAGCGGCTGGAGCGCTTGGTGCAGTTGCGCCAGGCGGAGGGTTACATGGCGGAGTACTACCCCTATCCTGCCGACCTGACTGTGCCGCTGGCAGCAGAGGGATCCGAGTATTACGTCGAGCAGTATGTGTTGGTTGAGCACAATTGCGCCATTGCTCAGATTGCCCACACCTTTCCCAGCGTCTGCGGCCACGAACTGGAGATGTTTGCTGCCGCCTTGCCCGATTGCCGAGTAGAGCGCATCACCTGGCAGGTGCAGGGAGAACACCCCTGCGGCTACTGGATTGCCAAGCCAGCGGCTCGGTCGACTTAAGACTTCCCCAGGAAACCGGATCCCTGAGATGGCAAACAGGGTTTTTTCGGGTATAGTTATCTCGTACAGGTTTTAAGTTTGCTCTCCGCATGGTCTGGCGCGCTTCCTTTTTTGGCTACTTTACCTTTCCCTGGCAACGACCAGGGCAGAAGGGTGGCGCGTAAACAAAGACCTACAGTTTACCCGAGTCAGTCCTGAAGCCCTGAGCCCAGCGCCAGGGCTTTTTTGATGGCTCGACGACCCCATCTACCCACTTGCACGCTGAGGACAGTTCCATGCCCCCTCAAACCGACAATTGCAATATCCAAGAGGTGACTCCCTTGATTGCCCCTGCTGCTGTCAAGGCCAAGCTGCCCCTTACGGAAACGGCAGCCCAGGTGGTGCTCTCCACTCGGCAAGCCATCCGCGACATCATCCACGGACGGGATCTCCATCGCTTGGTGGTGATCGTCGGCCCCTGTTCCATCCACGATCCTGCAGCGGCTCTGGAGTATGCCCATCGCCTCAAGCGGGTGGCCGACCAAACTCGGGAGCACCTAGTGGTTGTCATGCGTACGTATTTTGAGAAACCCCGCACCACGGTGGGCTGGAAGGGCCTGATCAACGATCCCCACCTGGATGGCTCCTGCGACATTGCCACCGGCCTGCAACTGGCCCGTTCCATTCTCTTGCAGATCAACGAGCTGGGCCTGGCCTGTGCCACCGAGATGCTGGATCCGGTGACCCCTCAGTACACGGCAGATCTGGTGAGCTGGGCGGCCATTGGCGCCAGAACCATCGAAAGCCAAACTCACCGGGAAATGGCCAGCGGCCTCTCCATGCCTGTGGGCTTCAAAAACGGCACCGACGGGCGGCTGGAAATTGCGCTCAATGCCATTCTCTCCGCCAGCCATCCCCACAGTTTCCTGGGCATCGGCCAAGATGGCATGACGGCTTTGGTAAAAACCACCGGCAACCCGGATCGACACATTGTGTTGCGGGGGGGAGGGGGCAAGACCAACTACGGCCCGGAAGATGTGGCGCGGGCGGCACTGCTGATGAAGGATCAAGGGATCCCTCGCTCGGTGATGGTGGACTGCTCCCATGACAACTCCCACAAAAATTACCGCAACCAGGGATCCGTCTGTCGAGCGGTGCTACAGCAGTACCAGGCGGGGCAGCGGGCTCTGATGGGGCTGATGCTGGAGAGCAACCTCTACCCGGGCAAGCAAACCTGGCAGGAAGGGGCGCCGCTCCAGTACGGGGTTTCCATCACCGATGGCTGCATCGGCTGGGAAGAGACGGAAGATCTGTTGTGGGAGATGGCAGCGACCGTAGAGGGGAGAGCGTTGGCCCTCAGCCATTGAGGGATGGGGATCCCGGAGTTTGTTAAAGAATCAAAAAGGAAATGGGAACAGGGGGCAACCGGCTCCTAAGGTCGAGCCAAGGTTTCGTTGTTTCGCCAGGCCCTGCGGGATAGGGTCTCCAGGTCGAGCTGGGAGGTTGTGATGGAGCTACAGATCCCCACCAGTGTTAGCAGCGACGGTCAGCAGCCCTATCCGGATCCCGATCGGATCCCTCGGCAACCCCCTGAGCAGTTGCGGGATCGGCTGATCGTCTCCGGCCTGCGCTACTACGGTTATACCGGCCTTGATGAGGCGGAACGGGCTTTGGGGCAATGGTTTGAGGTGGATTTCGAGTTGTGGGCGGATCTGCGCCCGGCTGCTCTCAGCGGCCAACTGTGTGATAGCCTCGACTACCGTTCTGCAGTGGCCGGGATTGCGGAACTGGTGAAAAGCAATCAGCTAGAAATCGCAGGAGCCCCGCA
>NZ_JANSHV010000252.1:0-8689 GCF_047461775.1 Synechococcus sp. R6-5 | reverse complement strand
CTCATCCAACAGCAACACCTGCGGCTCCTGCACCAAAGCCAGCGCCAGAAAAGCCCGTTGCCGCTCTCCCCCCGAGAGGGTTTCCACCCGCCGCAGCGCCAGGGATCCCAGTCCCGTCTGCTCTAGAGCCCACTCCACCCGCTGCCAATCGGCCCGCATCAACTGCCACGCCCACCAGGGCTGGTGGGGAGAACGCCCCAGACTCACCAATTGCCGCACCGTCAGCCCTGCCGGGATCCTCGGCTGCTGGGGCAAAAGAGCCAACTGCCGGGCCACCTGCTGGGGAGTGAGTTGAGTGTGCAGATCCCGACCGTCCAGGTACACGCGCCCAGCTTGGGGAATCAGAACCCGACTCAACAGCCGCAGCACCGTCGATTTGCCGGAACCATTGGGGCCGACAATGCTCAGCCATTCCCCCTGTTGCACGCTGAAGCTCACCTGTCGCACCACCGTCCGGGATCCGTAGCCCCCGCTCAAGTCCTCGACCTGCAGGATGGGCTCTCTCATCGCCCTGCCCCCTGCTGCCGCAGCAGCCAGCCGAAAAAGGGAGCCCCCATCACAGCGGTGACAATCCCCACCGGCAGCTCTATCGGGCCCAAACGGCTCAGGATGTCGGCACCGCTCAGCAGGGTCGCCCCTGCCAAGGCAGAAAGGGGCAACAGCCAGCGGTAATCGGATCCCACCCCCTGCCGCACCATGTGGGGCACCACCAAACCGACAAAGCCGATCACCCCCCCCACACTGACGGCGGTTGCCGCCAGCCAAGCCGCCACCAGACCAATCACCACCCGCGTCCGCGCCAGAGGGATCCCCAAGCTCACCGCCATCTCTTCCCCCAAGCTCAGCAGGTTTAAAGCCCGCGCCTGCCCCCATCCCAATCCCAAGCCGACCAGGATATACGCCCCGGCCACCTGCACCTCTGGCCAGCCCCGCCCGCTCAAGCTGCCGATCAACCAGGTGAGAGCCACCTGCACCCGGTCATCTGCCATCAACAACAAGGTGGAGCTAATGGCCCCAAACAGGGCGCTGACGGCCACCCCCGCCAAGATCAGCCGCTCCACCGCCAGTCCCGAGGGAGTACGCGCCAACCCGTACACCAACACGGTAGTCAGCACCCCGCCCACCCAAGCGGCCAGGGGCACCCAAGCCGTCCACTCTCCCAAGGTGAGCAACCCCACCGCCGCCAGGCCCGCCCCCGCCGAAATGCCCAGCAGGTAGGGATCCGCCAGCCCATTGCCCAGCATCCCCTGCAACAGGGCCCCTGCCATCCCCAGAGCCGCCCCCAGCAACTGGGCCAAGAGCGCCCGCGGCAGCCGCAACTGCCAAACAATCGTCTGCCGAATGGGATCCCCCTGCCCCCACAGGGCTTGCCAGAGTTCTGGGAAAGTCATGGGAACGGATCCCAAAGCAATCGAGACCAAAAGTACTAGGAAAATGAAACTCAATAGCAAACAGGTCAAACCGATTGGCGAGAGCAGCCGCTTTCTTTGCCCCCAGCCTCTGCCCCCCTCAACCTCTGTATACGGACACTCGCGATCGACCAGCACCGGGAAAACCTCTCGAGCTTTGCCCAGGAAGAGAGCCTTCTGAGGCCAAGAAACCCCCTCCGCCCGCAAGGGCGGGATGGAAAACTCAGCCAAGTTGGCCAGGCCTCCCTCCCGAGCTTTATTGAAAGTCAAACTCAACAAAACGTAGTCGCTAGAATAGCAAGGCTTCTTGGATGTTGCAAGTCAGTTTCAATAGCTTGTGCCTAAATTTCTCCCTCTTGCGCTTCAGGGCTTTTGGACAAGACCGGGCAGCGCCTCTGCCCAGCCATTCAGACTTACCTCAGGGGGGATCCAACTACCCTGAGCGAGGTCATGGCAACCAACCGCGAAATGGGAATCAGGGGAGAAGGGCTGGGGAAACGTCTCAAACTTCATCTAGACCTGGATCTAGAATGGCCCAAGCTGGTCGGCCCGAGTTGGCTAGACTCCGAACCTTCAGCCCATTGC
The DNA here is from genome assembly GCF_047461775.1 of Synechococcus sp. R6-5. Taxonomy (NCBI): domain Bacteria; kingdom Bacillati; phylum Cyanobacteriota; class Cyanophyceae; order Synechococcales; family Synechococcaceae; genus Synechococcus; species Synechococcus sp. R6-5. The sequence goes on along the minus strand of NZ_JANSHV010000252.1, from coordinate 6,695 downwards.
TTGCCCACGTTTTGATGCCATGAGTTCTTCCGCCGAGCCTACTTGGGATGCCTTAGAGGTGGATCCCGCCCTCCTCACCCCCATGATGCAGCACTACGTAGAGCTGAAGCGGCAATACCCGCACGCCATTCTGCTCTACCGCCTGGGGGATTTCTACGAGATGTTTTTCCAGGATGCGCAAGTGGTGTCGCGGGAGCTGGAGCTGGTGCTCACCGGGCGAGAAGCAGGGGCCATAGGGCGGGTGCCCATGTGCGGGATCCCTTACCATGCTTTCGACCGCTACGCTGCCCAGTTGGTGGCCAAAGGCTATGCCCTGGCCGTCTGCGACCAGATGGAGCCGGCAGATCAGGCCAAGGGCTTGGTGCGGCGGGAAGTGACGCGGGTGATCACCCCTGGCACCGTCCTCGAAGAGGAGCTGCTGCAGGCGCGGCAAAACAACTACCTGGCAGCCGTCGTGCGGCTCAAAGGATCGAAGCAGGCTCCCTGCCGCTGGGGCCTGGCCTACGCGGATGTCTCCACCGGCGAGTTCTGGGTGTGTCAGAGCGAGGGGCAAGAGCCTCTGGAGCAGGAACTGGCGCGGCTGCAGCCGGCGGAGATCCTGCTGCCCACCGAGGAGGGACTGGGCCTGGGTCTACTGCGGCCCGGGGATCCCCAAGGGCCTTTGGGGCTACCCGGCCAGTACGCCTATACGCTGCGCCCAGCGGAGCCTTTCGAGTTGGCGGTGGCGCGGGAGAACCTAATGCAAACCTACGGCCTGCGCTCTCTGGAGGGATTGGGCTGCGAGGGGCTGCCCCTAGCTATTCGAGCGGCGGGGGGGCTGTTGCACTATTTGGAGGAGACGCAAAAGAACCTAGTGCAGCCCTCTCCTCAGGGGGGCCATCCGCTCCTGCGTCCCCCTCGCACCTATCAGTTGACGGATTACCTCATCTTGGATCCCCAAACCCGCCGCAACTTGGAGCTGACCCAGACCATCCGCGAGGGATCCTTTGTCGGATCCCTGCTCTGGGTGCTGGATCACAGCCGTACAGCCATGGGGGGGCGCACTTTGCGGCGCTGGCTAATGCAGCCTTTGCGGGATTCGGAGCAAATCCGCCTTCGCCAAGACACCATCCAGGAGCTCTTGGAAAACCCCTCCCTACGGGCCCGCCTGGGATCCCTTCTGGACTCTCTGTACGACCTGGAGCGGCTGGCCAACCGCGTCGGATCGGGCACCGCCAACCCGCGCGAGATGGTGGCCTTGGGATCCTCCTTGGGCAAACTGCCCCAGTTGGCCGAGCTGGTGGGGGAAGCCAAGACTCCCCTCTTGCAAAGCCTGCAACAGGTGGATCCCGCCCTGGTTGAGCTGGGCCAACGCATCGAGCACACCCTCCTGCCCTCCCCTCCCCCTGTGCTCACCGAGGGGGGCCTCATCCGAGCCGGCGTGGATCCCGAGCTGGACAGGCTGCGGCAGCAGGTGGAGCAAGACCGCCAGTGGGTTGCCCAGTTGGAAAAAAGCGAGCGCGACCGCACTGGGATCCCCACTCTCAAGGTGGGCTTCAACAAGGCCTTCGGCTACTACCTCAGCATCAGCCGCGCCAAGGCCCACCAAGTCCCCAAAGAGTACATCCGCAAGCAAACCCTGACCAACGAAGAGCGGTTCATTACCCCCGAGCTCAAAGAAAAAGAGGCCCGCATCCTCACAGCCCAAACCGACATCAACCAGCGGGAATACGAGCTGTTTGTGCAGTTGCGCCAAGAGGCAGGATCCCGGGCCGAAGCCATCCGCCAAGTGGCCCAGACCCTGGCTGCCGTCGATGCTCTGTTTGGCCTGGCGGAAGTGGCAGTGCAGCAGGGATACACCCGTCCCCTCCTCACAACAGACCGCCGGCTCATGATCGAGGAGGGTCGCCACCCGGTGGTGGAAAAATCCCTGCCCCAGGGCCTCTTCGTGCCCAATTCGGTGCAACTGGGATCCCCCCACGGCCCCGATTTGATCGTCCTCACCGGGCCCAACATGTCCGGCAAGTCCACTTACCTGCGGCAAATTGGGCTCATCCAAATCCTGGCCCAGATGGGCAGCTTTGTCCCCGCGCGGCGGGCAGAGTTGGGCCTCTGCGACCGCGTATTTACCCGCATTGGCGCTGTGGACGATCTGGCTACCGGCCAGTCCACCTTCATGGTGGAAATGAACGAGACCGCCAACATCCTCAACCACGCCGGCGAGCGCTCCTTGGTGCTGCTGGACGAGATTGGCCGAGGCACCGCTACCTTCGATGGCCTTTCCATTGCCTGGGCGGTGGCGGAATACCTGGCCACTCAGGTGCGCGCCCGTACGGTCTTTGCCACCCACTACCACGAGCTCAACCAACTGGAGACCTTGCTGCCCAACGTGGCCAACTTTCAGGTGGTGGTCAAGGAATTGCAAGATCGCATCATCTTCTTGCACCAGGTACAGCCGGGGGGGGCAGATCGCTCCTATGGCATCGAGGTGGGGCGCATGGCCGGCCTGCCCCAGCCGGTGATCGAGCGGGCCAAACAGGTGCTGGCCCTAGTGGAAAAACACAGCCGCATCGGCCTGGGCCTGCGCAACCAAGGAAAAAGCCAACCTGCCCAGAAGAACTGCAAAAAAGAGCCCGCTCCCAATCGCAGCCCCGATTCCGCCGTTGGGGATCAACTGTCTTTGATCCCAGCACCTCTCTCTCCCGATTGGCCTTAGACTCCCCTACCCCTAATCCAGATCCCGTTCTTGCAACCCCAGGGCTGCAGCCAGCCCATCCAGCTCATCCCGATGCCCCTCCACCCACAGATGGGATCCAGGGGCCGTTCGCGTTGGTGCTGTGGGGGAACCGTGCTGTCCACAGAAGGGGAGCGGGACGGAGTCCTCGTCGGCTTCCTGCAGTTTCAGGCGGATTTGTTCCGGGCGTTGGTTGCGCTGCCGGTAGTACCAACCCGCCCAAGGAGAAGCCAGCACCACCATCCAGGGCCAAGCTCCCCACCCCGGCTCAAGGGTCTGCAGCACCAAGGCCAAACAGGCCAGTCCCGTCCCCGCCAGCCCCGTCAAAAAAAGGGCCAGCCCCACGCTAGCCTGACCCTGCCCTGCAAAGGTGGCGATCCCCTCGGCATCGGCGGACTGGAGACGATAGCCACGCCTTTCCAAGTGCTCCCGTAGAGCGGATCCCATTTCTTCCAGGCTGCGACTGCTAGAGTAGAGGCGACTCTCCACGCGATCCTTGCCCGCAGCTCGCAGAAAAAAGAATAGACCGATGGCCAATAGAGTCGTCAATGCCAAGGTTGAAACCTTTTCCCCCGTCAGCGGGGCTATGGCCAACCCAAGTGCCTGAGCAGAGCCCAGTCCGCCCAGAGGAAGGGGGTTGACCTGTTCGGGGAGTCTGGCTCCCCCACAGCTGGGTGGGATAGGTGAATGGGAACAGTTCATCGAATAGAATCGAATAGATTGGAATAGGCAAAGCAATTTACACGCTACCTTTGAAGTTTAGACCCTCTAGGATGGATGGGTTACTTCCCCCAAGGACGAGCTGCTGGGTTCACCCTGAGGGCAATACGCTTTTTCGCAGTGGCGGTGACGGTTGAACTGGGGGGATCCTACGCTGGATCTCATGCCTCTGAGATGAGAAATGCAACTATAATTAAGTTATGATAAGGGGCTCACGCTCTCCGTGTGACCCCTCCGCTGCTACTTCAGCCTTTCCCTATGGGGCATGGGCAGGAGGTCCGGTTGAGGAAGAGGTCAATGTATGATTTCCTCTGACTGCTGTAAGGCGTTGAGCAGGCGCGAAGTTACCGTTGGGGAACACTTAAGCTTAACTTGCTCCACATCACTGACCATTCCTCTCTCAGCCCACTGAACTGCCTACCCCTGTCGCTACATCAGCAACACCCTACATGTCTAACTACGAACCTGAACTCAACGACATTTTGTTGGATGGCCCCGCCGATCTCCTCGAGGCTGCCGAAGAAGCAGAGGTGGATCTGGCCGATGGCGAGTTTCTGGAAGAGGAGCCAACCCGCCGCTCCACTGATCTGGTGCGCCTCTATTTACAGGAGATTGGTCGTGTTCCTCTTTTGGGGCGCGATGAAGAGGTGGCCCTGGCCCAAAAAGTCCAAGACTACATGAAGCTCTTGGATTTGCGCCTGCGCCTGCAGAAAGAGTTGGGACGGGATCCCACTCTTGCGGAATGGGTGGCCAAGGCTAACCAGTACCCCGAGTGGGCGCAACTGACCCCTGAAAAGCTGCAGCAGATTCAGCGGATTGGCAAGCGTGCCAAAGAACACATGATCAAGGCCAACCTGCGCCTGGTGGTGTCGGTGGCGAAAAAGTACCAAAACCGCGGCTTGGAGCTGCTGGATCTGATCCAAGAGGGTACGCTGGGCCTGGAGCGGGCGGTGGAAAAGTTCGACCCAAAAAAGGGCTACCGCTTCAGCACCTACGCCTACTGGTGGATCCGGCAGGGCATTACCCGCGCCATTGCCACCCAAAGCCGCACCATCCGCCTGCCCGTTCACATCACCGAGAAGCTGAACAAGATCAAAAAAGCGCAGCGCAAGCTCTCCCAGGAAAAGGGCCGCACCCCCACCATCGAAGACATCGCCTCCGAGTTGGAGATGACGCCGCCTCAAGTACGCGAGCTGTTGGTACGGGTGCCCCGCTCGGTTTCTCTAGAAACCAAGGTGGGCAAAGACAAGGACACCGAACTGGGGGATCTGCTGGAAACCGACGACATTTCCCCAGAAGAGACCATGATGCGGGAAGCCCTGCATCGCGATCTACAGCAGTTGCTCTCGGATCTCACCAGCCGCGAGCGGGATGTGATCCGCATGCGTTTCGGCTTGGGGGATGGGCGCACCTATTCGCTGGCGGAAATCGGTCGCGCCTTGGATCTGTCGCGAGAGCGGGTGCGGCAAATTGAGGCCAAAGCCCTGCAGAAGCTGCGTCAGCCGAAGCGACGCAACCGCGTGCGAGATTACCTGGAAGCTATCAGCTAGTTCCGGCTTGCCCACTGGCTCCCCCAGCGTCCTACCCGTTTCCGCAGTCGGGCTGCTGCCCACTCCACTTCTGGGATCCGCAGGTAGAGAGCTCCGGCGGCGAACAAGCTTAGACCTAAACCCGCGGCCAGCCCGGCCCAAATGATGGCGGTGAGCAGGGGAGACCCCACAATCTCGTAGGAGCGCAGTTGGGTCCACAGCCAATGGCTCAGTCCCCCGGCCAGGACGGTGCTCCCCAGCAATGGCAGTAGGGCTTGTCCCATCTCCCGCCAAGGGATCCCTGGCAGGCGCTGGTGGAGGCGGATCCCCAGTCCGATCACGGCTATCAGGTTGACGCCGGCGGTGGCCAGGGCAATGCCCGGCGCTCCAAAAGCCTGCAAAAATAGAAAGTCCAGTAGGGCATTCAGGCCAATGGCCATGCTGCTGATGCGCAGAGGCGTAGCCCCATCCTCCAGGGCATAGAAGATCCGCACCAGCACATCCCGCAGCAGGTAACCGGTCATCCCCAGACCATAGGCCATGAGCAGGGCTGCCACCTCTTGTGTCACCTCCGGCGTAAAGCGCCCCCGCTGGTAGGCCACTTGGACAATGGGCTCGGCCAAAGCCACCAACAGCATCGACAGGGGCAGGGTCACAATTGCCGTAAGCATCAGCCCTTGGCGGATACGCTGGCGCAGCTCCGGCCAACGGGATCCATCCCCTGCCAACTGGGCATAGAGAGGCATCAAGGGCACCAGCACCATGTTGGAGAGGATCCCCAGCGGCGTTTGTACCAGAAGCTGGGCATATCCCAAGTTGCCGATGGTGCGATCCCCAGGTACGAAAGAGGCAAAAAACAGATCCACATAAACATTGATGTGGATCATCCCGGAGGAGATCACCGCCGGCAACATCAGCAAGCCCACCGCCCGTACCTGCGGGGATCCCCACTCAAAGCGCAGGCGCGGTCGCCCCAGCCCTAACCGCATCTGGAGCGGAACTTGGGCCAACCATTGGGCAATGGCCCCGATGAGCACGCCCCAGGCCAGCAAAGTTGGGATCCCCGTCCATCCCAGCGTGACCAGGATCCCGATCACCGCCAAGCTGGAGATCAGCGGGCTAAGGGCAGGCAAGGCGTAGTGTTCGGCAGCATTCAGCGCTCCAAAGCCGATGCCAATCCACCCCGAGAGCAAGGCCAAAGGGGCCATGATCCGCAGTTGCGCAGCGGCCAGAGCATGGACTTCGGGGCTGGCTCCCGGCGCATTCAGGCGCACCACCCAGTCCGCTCCCCACCAAAGGCCCAAGCTGACCAGCAGGAGCAGGCAGCCTACCAAGGTGGAAATGGATTCCAGCCAGGCAGCCGCATCCTCCCTGTCCCGATCCCGCTGCTTTTTGAGGACACTGACGATGGCGCTATGAAAAGGGCCGTTGATCCCTCCCAGCAGAATCAACAGAAAACCGGGCAGGATGTAGGCTACCCCGAAGGCGCTGTACTCCGGCCCCGAGCCATACACTGCTGCAATCAAAGCTTGGCGAATAAAGCCTATGCCCTTACTGAGCAAGGTCGCCCCGGCCACCAAGCCCGCCACCGACATCAACGAACGGGATGGCCCTGCTGAAGGAGATCCCCCAGGGATCTCTTCCTGAGTGGCAGACTCCTCCATTACCTTGTGTCCTGCACCCCAACCACTGCCTCAACAACAAAGTAAACTACCCGACTCCGACCGCTAAGC
>NZ_JANSHV010000251.1:0-4256 GCF_047461775.1 Synechococcus sp. R6-5 | reverse complement strand
GACTCCGTCCCGCTTACGCGATCAGCTCAAACTTTCCCGCCCTGTCTGGGATCCCCTGCCCGAGAACACAGGCCTGACCGGCAGGCCAACCTGAAGTGCCTTGATGAAGCTAGACAGAGGCCAGCGTCCGCCGCTTGGTGACCATCTGGTACACCTCGATGATGTCGCCTTCCTGCCAGGATTGGAACTTGTCGATGCCGATCCCACACTCGAAGCCCGCAGCCACTTCCCGCACATCGTCCTTGAAGCGCTTCAGGGAGTCTAGACGACCTTCGTAAACCACCTCCCCTCTGCGGCGAACTCGCACCAGAGCATTGCGCTGCACCTTGCCCGAGAGCACATAGCTGCCGGCAACCGCACCGCGCCCGATGGGGATCACCATGCGCACTTCCGCTTGGCCCAGCGGCTCCTCCACTTCTTCCGGCTCCAGCAGGCCCTCCATGGCCGCCCGCAGATCGTCCAGCAGGTTGTAGATGATGTCGTACTCCCGCACATCCACGCCCTTGTCATCGGCAGCCTGACGGGCGCCGGGGGCCAGGGTGGTGTTGAAGCCGAGGATGATGGCGTCGCTGGCCGCAGCCAAATCCACATCGGTTTCCGTGATCTCGCCAGGAGCCGCCAGCAGAACCCGCAACTGGACTTCCTCTTGGGGCAAATCCCGCAGCGCTGTCTGAATGGCCTCGGCGGATCCCTGGACATCCGTCTTGATGATCAAGTTCAACTCCTTGAGCTGACCTTCTTGGGCTTTGGCGGAAACGCTACCCAAGCTCACGCGACGAGACAGCAGCGCCTGTTGTAGACGGGTTTGCCGCAGCACCTCCGCCCGCTCTTGGGCAATGCGACGGGCCTCTTTTTCGTCGGTGTAAACCTGGAACTCATCGCCGGCTGCCGGGACTTCATCCAGGCCTAGCAGTTGTACCGCCGAAGAGGGCCCGGCTTCTTGCAACCGCTGGCCGCGGTCGTCCATCATCGCTTTGACCCGGCCCAGCACTGCGCCGGCCACCAGGGTATCCCCCACCCGCAGGGTGCCGTTTTGCACCAACAAAGTGGCCACTGGCCCGCGGGCTTTGTCCAGGTGGGCCTCGATCACCGTGCCGCGAGCGGGACGATTGGGGTTGGCCTGCAGCTCGGCCACATCGGCCACTAATAGGATCATCTCCAGCAGAGCATCCAGGTTACGGCGGGTGAGAGCGCTCACCTCCACCATGGGCGTGTCGCCACCCCACTCCTCTGGCAATAGGCCGTGCTCCGCCAACTGCTGCTTGATGCGCTCTGGCTGGCTGCCGGGCTTGTCGATCTTGTTGATGGCCACGATGATCGGCACCTGAGCCGCCCGCGCATGGCTGATCGCTTCCAGAGTTTGCGGTTGTACCCCATCGTCGGCGGCCACCACCAAAACCGCAATGTCGGTGACGCGGGCTCCCCGGGCGCGCATGGCGGTAAAAGCCTGGTGGCCAGGAGTATCCAGGAAAACGATGCGCCGCTTCTGGCCTTCAAAGTTCACATCCACATGGTAGGCACCGATGCGCTGGGTGATCCCGCCAGCCTCTCCCTGCGCCACTTTGGTGTCGCGGATGGCATCGAGGAGAGTGGTTTTGCCGTGGTCCACGTGGCCCATGATGGTTACCACCGGCGGACGCGAGACCAGATGGTCGATGTCCTCCACGTCCAGCATTTCGGTTTTTTTAGCCTCGGGTTCTGCCTTGGGCCGGCGAATCTCGTAGCCCAACTCTTTGGCCACCGACTCGGCCAGCGACTCATCCAAGACCTGGTTGATGGTCACCATCACCCCCTTGAAAAAGAGGGTTTTGATGATCTCAGTTTCGGCCACGCGCAGGCGATGGGCCAATTCCTGAACGGTGAGGCTGCCATCCAAGAGCAACACCTTCTCTTCGGGCAAGGGCTCTGTCCCGCTAGCGCGATCGGCAGCACCAGCTTCAGCGGAGGTGGGTTGCTGCTGCGAACGGGCAGCAGGGCGGGGGCGGGCAGGGGGAGCAGCCGTTGCCGCGGGTGGGCGATAGGAAGGAGGCTTGGCGGTGGGGCGAGCCAAGGGCTTGAGGGCGTTCAGCTCAGCCTGCTTGACCGCTGAAATGATGGTCATGGGATCCAAATCCAAACCATCTCCATCTCCTTCCCCCCGTCTCCGACTGCGTTTGCGTTTGGCTTGGACGCGGGCAGCCCGCCGACTGAGAGCTTGTAGCTCGTCGTCCTCTTCTTCTTCCGTTTTGCGCTTGACCTTGGGTGGGGTAGGTCTTACGGGAGCCTCCGCCAACACTGGGCTGGGACGTTCCCCAGGGATTCTTTCTGGCAAGGGAGAGGCAGCATCTGGGTCAGGGGGAGCCGGCTTGGCCACAGGACGGGTAGGGGGCCCCACCAATTCCATCCGCCGCTGCGGACGAGGAGCTTCACCGACTTTGCTGCTGCTGACACTGTCTTCTTTGGTTGCCGGGGAGCGCGTGCCAGGGCGAACGGGTGCGCTCACCAGTTGTGGACGGGGGCGCTGCGCAGGTGGAGGAGAAGGAGCTTTTTCTTCCGCAGGCTGAGGAACGCGGGCGTGGCTGGGGGATGGTGCTTCTGAGGGGCTGGGGCGACTGGGCTCGGGAGCTTTTTGCGGCGGTTCAGGCCGCTCTGCCGGCGGTTTTGTCCCGGAGGTAGCTCGTTGAGGGGGCGAGAGTACGATTGGGCGCTTGGCCACAGGACTGGGCTCCGAGCTGCTGGCTTTGGCCGCGGCAGACTCAGAGGGAGTGGGAGGGGTTGCCGGTTGAGAAACAGTCTCCGGCTTTTGGGTGGCCTCAGACGAGCGGACAAGAGGGGTAACCTGCCGCCGCGGTGGGCCTATGAGCTGAGCACCACCAGCCGATCCCTTTTCGGGGGAGACTCGCTCAGGTCGAGACAGCGAGGGCTTGGCAGCCGGCAGAGTTTCAGCCGTCTTGGCTTCGCCAACTGGGGCTTGCTGCTGAACGGGCGTGGGCCGACGAATGCCGACGATCGCGCTAGCGGTGCCGGGAACTTTCTGCTGAGGGCGCTCACCGACTTTAGCTTCAGCAGGAGGCTCCGGCGGCAGGCTTTCAGATGGGGGTTTGGGCCGGGGTCGAGGAGGTTTCACAATGTGGGGGGCGCCCAGCTTGCTGCGCACCAACTCAGCTTGCTCCGGAGAAATGGTGCTGCTGTGGGTTTTGAAAGGGATCCCCAGTTGCTCACAAACCTCCAGCACATCCCGACTGTCACGCCCCATCTCACGGGCAATATCATAAATTCGAACTTTATCGGTCATTCGTCTGCTAGCCTCTGCTCCTTTACTTCTCGTCAGTTTTACTATCCAAACTCAATGGGAACCAAGTTATTGGGTTGAGCCGAACCTTTCGGGCTTGCGGGGGCTTCCTCCGGCGCATCGAGAACAGCTCGGCAATCCTCCGGGGATCCGGCCTGAAGGGAACCCAGGTCTGAAGCTGCTCTGGCAACATCCACAGGGGACATCCAGTAGGGCAGCCGGGGAAAGAATAGATGGAAACAGCGCCTCCAGAATAACCTCTCTGCAGCTCCTCCAGCCTGACCTCAGTTTTCCGGCCAACTCCCATTCTGACAATTGAGGGGGGCTGTCGTGTAGTTCGCAACCTGATGAACCTAAAAGGGCGTCTAAATATCTTACCTATGTTTGGGAATACCTCTGAGGCTCAGGCTTTTGGAGGAGATGTCCCTGGGAATCTTGCTCAAGAGAATCCAGCAGCCGTTGGAACAACGAGTCAGGCACAGGTGCCTTGAGGGCTCGGTTTATCTGTTGCTTGCGCCGGGCTGCTTGCAGACATTCCAGCCGCCGACAGACATAGGCAGAGCGCCCCATACCCTCGCCCAAAAGCACTTGGTGGGAATCAAATTGTCTGACCAGCCGCCACAGTTGTGAGCGAGGAAACAACTGGCGACACCCTACACAACGACGCAGCGGATCGGCACCCGGCAAGAGACTCTATCCTGCTGGTACACTACAAGCAAGCCCTATCTAGCCTACTCCAAATCCAGCGCCCGCGATCGCAGAAACTCAAAGAAATACTCCACCAACTGGGGATCCCGCCACCCTCTGGCTGTTTCTTCCCGCAAAATGTCTATAGCCTCTTGAGCAGTGAAAGCTCGCTTGTAAGGTCGCTCTGAGGTGAGGGCGTCGTAGATGTCGATGATCTGAAAGATGCGGGCCACCAGGGGGATCTCTTCCCCCTTGAGGCCGTCGGGATAACCGCTGCCATCCCAACGCTCGTGGTGGT
>NZ_JANSHV010000250.1:0-529 GCF_047461775.1 Synechococcus sp. R6-5 | reverse complement strand
AAAAATTTTGGGTTGGATATCTTGACGGGGTGGTAGGGGTGGGGATAGGGTAGTAAAGCGCCACAAGGCCACCCAGCCCCGGCGCCCCAGAACCTTGACAAGTAACTCGTTCAGTCAACCATCGCCAAGCAGCACAGCAGGCTCCCTGAGTCGGCTGGTGGCTGCATATTCAACCCTGTCAAGTTTCCATTTTTCCAGAGACAAGCTCTTGAATTGACACGGAGAGTTTGATCCTGGCTCAGGATGAACGCTGGCGGTATGCTTAACACATGCAAGTCGCACGGACACCTTCGGGTGTTAGTGGCGGACGGGTGAGTAACACGTAGGAATCTACCCTCAGGCGGGGGATAACAGCTGGAAACGGCTGCTAATACCCCATACAGGCGGAAGCTGAAAGGAGCAATCCACCTGAGGATGAGCCTGCGTCGGATTAGCTAGTTGGTGGGGTAATGGCCTACCAAGGCGACGATCCGTAGCGGGTCTGAGAGGATGGCCCGCCACACTGGGACTGAGACACGGCCCAGACTCC
>NZ_JANSHV010000249.1:0-4906 GCF_047461775.1 Synechococcus sp. R6-5 | reverse complement strand
CTGTTCGCGTAAGCGGGACGGAGTCCTTAACGGATGGGAAACTGGAGACGGTCGCTTCTAACCCATTCATGGACTGAGCATCAAAAAGGGGGCGGCTTGCCAGAGGCTTATCTATTCTAGTTGAGGGCCGCATCAGCGTTGCGGAGCAATAGAGCCGTAGCCACGGCCAACGCGGTGGCCGCCCAACTGTAGGGCTCCCCGCCAGCCGCCGTCGAAAACAGAGGTGCCCGTCCGTAGCCCCGCAGGCGCAAAGCCTGATAAACCCTCTGCGAGCGCTCGTAGCTGCGAACCAACAGGGTGCCCACCGAAGCGGCCAGAAAGGGCAGATCTTGTCTTAGAGACGGCCCAGGACGCCACAGGGATCCCCGCGGTCGCCAACCCCTCAGCCGGGCTGCCCGTTGCATCTGCTGCCACTGAGCGGCCACCTCCTGCAAATAGCGCTGGGTGAGCCAGGCCAGTTCCAGCAGGAGGTCTGGGATCCCCAGGGCCCGCAACGCTGCCAACAGTTCCGATGTGGGGGTGGTCTCCAGCAGCAGCATCGTGAGGGCAAATAGGGCCAGCCCTCTCCCCCCAATGCGAAGCGCCATCTGCAGCCCCTCCCAACGCAGAGCCAGGGATCCCCAGCGCCACAGGATGGTTTCCCCCGCCCAGAAGGGAAGGATCCCCATCAACCCTGCCACCAACAGCCCTGGGGCTGCCAGCCGCCTCAGCCCGAGGCTCCAAGGCAATCCCGACAGGCTCCACAGTCCAGCCACCAGCGCCCAGATGAGCGGCAAGAGGGCCAGGCACCTCACCGAGGCGAAAGCCGCCATCAGCGCCATCAGGCCCAGCACCTTGGGCAGAGGTTGCCACCGGTGCAGCCAGGAAAGGGGTTTGGAGGGGTGAGGATGGGATTGTTGACCGCGCCAGCAGCAAGGGATCCCTGAGCCGGCTTCATCTCTTGCCATACTCTCCCAGCAGCGCCGGTTGTACCCGCTGCAAAAACAGCACCACCCAACTGGCGAACAACCCCTCCACCACCATCAGGGGGATGTGGGCCACCACCAAGCTCCCAAGAGCCAGACGACCGGCTTCTGTGGAGAGGATCCCGCTGCCAGCGTCAACCACAGCAGCCATGACCACCCCGTAAAACAACAGCACTGCTAGACCCACCCCAACCGCTCCCGCCAAGAAGGCAGACACTCCGGCCCCCATCACCCGACGGCCTGCCCGAAAAATCCCACCGGCCAGGAGCGCCGGGATCCCCATAATGGCGGCGTTGATGCCCAATGTGGTCAGGCCCCCATGGCCAAAGGCCACCGCCTGAAAAAACAAGCCCACTACAATCGCCGGATAGGCCAAAGCCCCCAACATCAGACCCATCAACCCGTTCAGCACCAGATGCAGGCTGGCCGGGGGAAAGGGCAGGTGAATCGAAGAGGCCACAAAAAAGACAGCCGTGAGCAAAGCCGCTTTGGGCAACTGATGGCGGGGATCCCGTTCCCACCAAGGACATTGCTCGGCAACGCCGGCGCGACGGAGAAGCCGCAAGCTGTAGCTGGTGATCAGGGCGGTGATGCCATAACCCCCTAGCCAAAGCGGTGCTGGCAAAATGCCATCGCTAATGTGCATGGCCAGTCCTACTCCAGAGCGGAGGGGCTAACCTGGGATGACCCCGGAGATGCTGAAACCGATGGGCTCTCCACCGCTCCATAAACAGACTGACGCGGCCTGGAGAAGAAGAGAGCTGTGCCCAGACAGCCCCAAATGACACAGGCGGCCATAACCCCCCGCTGCAAAGGCCCAAAGGGTGGGGAAGCGCTGGGGATCCCTTCTGTCTGAGGGAACTCCTCGCCCACCGGCACGTTGACCAACACCCCATGCCCCGCCTGGCGAATCCGCACCTGCCAGAGGCCCGTCAGGTTGGGATCCGGCTGCAGCAGAAATCGTCCCCGCGCATCCGTCTGTCCCTCCTGCCAAGGGGTAGTGGGATCCGTTGGCGCAAACACCGTTACCTGCGCAGAACGCATCGGTTCGCCAGAATCGTAGCGGGCCTGGATCTCAAAAGCGGGAACTGCCCGCCAAGAGGCCTCCACCCCGTGGCCCCAAGCGGGAGCAGACAGGAGCAGGCCGAAAGCCAGCAAGCTCAACCGTGCTCCGCATCGCTGACGCGACGCCGCAATCAGGCTCAGTCGGCAGGAAGGGATCCAAAGTTTTGGCCAGACTCGGTTCATTGGTTAGCTGAGGACAGACGACAATCTCTACGCTCTGCAGGCGACCGGTCTTAGAAAAGCCAAGACTTCAGGGCGAAGACTCTGTCTGGGCAGGGCCAGAGGCAGCGCGGCAGTGGCCTTCCCCCACATGGCCCAAGTGGTGCAGGAGCTCCAATGCGGCCTTAGCCGCAGGGGATCCCTCCTGCAGATCCCCCCAGTCCACTTCCAGAAGGTCGGATCCCCCCCCAGTGCTCCGCGCCGCTGACGCGGCCAGCCGCTGCTCCAGGGAGACAGGATCCAACTTCACCAAAGGGGCAAACCCCAGAGCTGCTTGATTGAGGCTGTCGTTGGGGGGCAAGCTTCCATCTCCAAACAGGTGGTCGAAATGGAAGGTGACCTCCAGATCTGCCACCTGGCCGACGCGCACAAAGCCTTTGCGCTCCTCCCCCACATACTCTCCGCAGGTGAAGGCCACCTCAGGGCTGAACTTGAGCACAAACGGCATCTCCCCAGCCCCTTCCTTTGTCGGTCGGGCTTGGCCTTCGATCCAGAGGGAATAGCCCTTTGCCGGCCCCTCCAGTGCTGGCACCAGCCGCCACCCCAGGGCGTTGTAGTGGCCAGGGGGTGCCTCTAGGGATCCCAGTAAGGCCCGCTCCGCCGGGGGAGCCGTGATCAAATCAACCGTGATGGGGCCGGAGAGGCTGACCAATGCCCGTGCCAGCAAATCTGCATTTCCTTCCGGATCAAAGGGCGGATCGGTTTGGTAGGCGGTTATGTCCGCCAGCGTCACGTACACGTGCTCAAAGCTCAGTTCCCAGCCGTCTTTGGAGACAAACCCCTCCCGAATGAAGTCCTCGCCGTTGGCCCAAAACTCCAGAGTACCCATCTCTGCCTTTGCTTGGGCTAGGGGTGCTTCCTGCCTGACCTTTTCCGCTCCAGCGTTAGAAGCCGGTCGGCAGGCGCCTAGAGAGAAGGCCAACCCAAGGGCCAGAAAGGGTAAAGCTAACCCCTTGCCCCAGGGATCCCTTGTTGAAGCACCAAGCCGAAATGGAGTGTGTTTCACCAGTTCCCCTGCCAAGGACTCGGTCCCGATGACGCAAACGGCACTGCTCTACCGAAACACAGGCTTCCCTGGTGTTACAATCCCCCACCAGGGCATCTGTAGGGCTATGCCTATGGCAAGGGCTACTCCTGCGCCAGATTCCCCGCCCGCACCCAACCTTCCTGCCCATTCTGACGGCGAATGCGCTGCCAACGGCCATCTTCGCTGAGGCCCAGCACCGTCACCACCTCGTTCATGGGCACACCGCCAATGTAGGTTCCCTCCCGCTCTGGAGTGGCCCGCAGCGCCAGGCCAATGGGCTCGATCACCCGTCCCCGCTCACCTGGGGAAACCACTGCTGCCGTGGGGGGTCGAGTCGGCAAAGGAGTTGATTCAGGGTTGGGTTCAACCGTGGGAGCTGGAGAAGTTGAGGCTGAAACACCATCCACAGGGCCCAAATTGCCAGCCCGCACCCAGCCCTCCTGTCCATTCAGCTCCCGCCGCACCCGCTGCCAACGACCATCGGCGCTGTACTCCAACACCGTCACCGTTTCCCCCACTACAATTCCCCCTTGGTAGGCTCCATCAACAGAGGGCTGGCTGCGGATGGCCAGGCCAATGGGCTCGATCACCCGCCCGCGGCTGCCGGGGGGAAATCCCTCAGGGTCAACAGTGCCTGCAGCAGGGCCAGAGGGGGGAGAGGGAAAACTGGCTGGGCGGGGCAAGGGATCCAAGCGCACCGCCTGCGGAAATTGAGGCGGGGCAGGGGGGGCCAACATGGGGGCGACGAGCTGCCACAACTGCCAAGCCAAGGCGGCCAGAGCCCCAACCGAGACACTCACCACCACCAAGGTGCCCAAGGGAAAACCGCCAGAAGCAGGAGAAGAACGGCCTCGCATCGGGTAGTTAGCCATCCGAAATACCTTCCCGCAATGCTGCAGGCAAGAATCCGCAGAGAAGATGGGATCCCCGTCAAAACCGGGGATTTACGAAAGCCAGAGCACGACTGCTGCGCAACGCTGACGTGATTGCATCCCAATGTATCGTGTTCCGCAGCGCTCTTGCTAGGCCTGTGCAGAGGAATCGCAACGCTGACGGGGCGACGCGACCCCAGAGGGCAAGGGCGTCGGAGATTAGCTTCTACTTATTGGTGTTGGTGAACTTATTCTGCCAGTCGGTCGTCAAAATCTCTCGGCCAAATACCCATCCTGCCAGAAGGAGGGGCAATGCCAAGCCCAGAAAGCCAAAAAGACTGACCACCTGAGCCACTTGCCGCTGGGCTTGTTTTCTCCTGGGATCCGGGATGTTGTTAGCAGCCAGCACCACCTTAGAACAGAAAGCCACCACCACCGCCCCCACCGGCCCCAAAACCAAAGAGGGCCACAGCCAAGCCTCCACTTGCGAGAATGCGTAGGCTCCGGTAAAGGGGATAATCACGAAACAAGCCAACTCTAGGATCCCCCACGTGAAGAGGGCCAACCAGACATCTTTGCGGAAGACTTCATCGGGATTGGTGTACATAAGCCTCCGGGATAAACCGCCCACACTAAGGCCAGACCTCGAGACAGGAACGGAAGCGCCACGGCTTCCAGATTAACTCCAGGTGCAAGGATCTGCTTGACGGATTTCCTCTGCCATTCAGGCAACTCAGCTAGAAATCGCAGGAGCCCCG
>NZ_JANSHV010000248.1:0-6103 GCF_047461775.1 Synechococcus sp. R6-5 | reverse complement strand
GCCTCCGGCACCCTACCGGGAACCGCACCGCTTCGCGATACGCTGAATAAAATGGGTTGCAGTGGCCCCTTATAATTTTTTCTGGGTTCTCTGCCGCAATTGACCTCACAGCTTTTTCCGGCGACACTTGCTACAGCCAATGCAGAGATATCTACTTGGTTATAGGGATCCCACCCATTTTGTAGAACTTCATGAAATCAGAAAAAGCTGTACCCCTCTCCTAGCGCACCATGGCTTTGCAACTTGAACCCGCCAGCCCGCCAGAAGTGGCCGTCTATCAGCCCTATTACGCTGTTGCCCGCCGACAGTACCTAGCCCTCGCGGTGGGCCTCTACAAAAAAGCCAGCCTGGAAGGGCAGAGGGCCATCGAGGGAGAGGGGCCTGTCCGCTTCTTGGCCAGTTGGCATACGTCCCCGTTGCCTTCGGATCTGACGGTGGTTCAGGTGATCTTTGCTCAGGATGCAGATCTCACCTATCAGCTCTCCATCGCCAACTACGAGTTTGTGGATTATCTGATTGATGTCGTCTCTTTGGTGCAGCGCGGACAACAGCCGGATTTCTCCACCGCCTTTTACAAGAAACTGATGCGATATGAAGATTGATCTGGGTTGCTCAGCCACCATCACTCTCTACGACACCACACTGCGGGATGGGGCCCAGCGAGAGGGTCTATCGCTGTCGGTGCAAGACAAGTTACAGATTGCCAAGCTGCTGGATCGGCTGGGGATCCCGTTCATTGAAGGGGGCTGGCCAGGAGCCAATCCCAAGGATGTGCAGTTTTTCTGGCAGATGCGGGAAGAGCCCCTAGAGCAAGCCGAGCTGGTGGCTTTTTGTTCTACCCGCAAGCCGGGGCGGCGGGCGGCAGACGATCCCATGCTGCAGGCCATTTTGGCGGCGGGCACCCGCTATATAACCGTCTTCGGCAAGTCTTGGGATCTCCACGTCACCGAGGGCCTGGGCACCACGCTGCAGGAAAACCTGGCCATGATCCGCGACACCATTGCCTATCTGCGATCCCAGGGGCGGCGGGTCATCTACGATGCCGAGCACTGGTTCGACGCCTACCGCCACAACCCCGACTATGCCCTGCAAACCCTAGCGGCAGCGGCGGCGGCGGGGGCGGAGTGGCTGGTTCTCTGCGATACCAACGGCGGATCCCTGCCCCATGAGATCGCCCAGATTACCGCAGCCGTCTTGGCAGAATCCCATCACCTGCAGCACTTGCCCCTAGGGATCCACACCCACAACGACTCCGGCACTGCTGTGGCCAATGCCCTGGCGGCGGTGCAGGCAGGGGCGCGCATGGTGCAGGGCACCATCAACGGCTATGGGGAACGCTGCGGCAATGCCGACCTGTGCAGCGTCATTCCCAACTTGCAACTGAAGCTGGGCTATCGCTGTCTGCCGCAAGAGAAGCTGAAGCACCTGACGGAGATCTCCCGCTCCATCAGCGAGGTGGTCAATTTGGCCCCGGATGACCATGCGCCGTTTGTGGGCCTATCGGCCTTTGCCCACAAGGGTGGGATCCACGTCAGCGCCGTTCAGAAAAACCCTCTCACCTACGAGCACATCGCCCCCGAGCAAGTGGGCAACTGTCGCCGCATCGTGGTCTCAGAACAGGCGGGGCTGAGCAACATTCTCCACAAAATGGCCGGATTCGGGATCCGGCTGGACAAGTCGGATCCACAGGCGCGCTTGATTTTGGAGCGGCTGAAAACTTTGGAGCTGCAGGGCTATCAGTTTGAGGCTGCTGAGGCCAGCTTTGAGCTGTTGGTGCGGGGCTTGCTGGGACAACGCTCCCATCCTTTTGAGGTGCTCAGCTTCAACGTGACGACCACCACCCGCTCCGATTGGAACAGCAAAGACCGGGATCCCAGTGGCGAGGCAACGGATGTGCAATCGTTGGCAGCGGTGAAAATCGCGGTGCAGGGGCAGACTCGGGTGACGGCGGCGGAAGGCAATGGGCCGGTGGCTGCTCTGGATGGGGCGCTACGCAAAGCGCTGCTGGAGTTTTATCCCCAACTGGAAGCGATTCACCTGTCTGATTACAAGGTGCGCATTTTGGATGGGCGGGCCGGCACCTCGGCCAAAACGCGCGTGCTAGTGGAGTTTAGCGACGGTCACCGCCGTTGGACAACGGTGGGGGTTTCCACCAACATCATCGAGGCCTCCTGTCGGGCTTTGGTGGAGGGCTTTGAGTATAGCCTGCTGCCGCCCAGCTCTCCTTTGCCGGCTGCGGCAGAGCACCGTTCTTCTCCGCTGGCTGCAAAAACGGCCTCCCCTTGAAGAAAAACCTTCAACTGGCTTTACCCTGGCAGCGCCCCTCTACCCCAGCAAGCTAAACCGTAACCACGACAGCTATGCGAATCATCGGCCTGACAGGCGGAGTGGGCACGGGCAAATCCACGGTGGCCCGCATCCTGGAGCAGCACGGGATCCCAGTAGCCGATGCAGATCAAATGGCCCGCCAGGCCTTGGCGGTGGGATCCCCCATTCGCGAGCGGGTACTGGAACGCTATGGGAAGGCCATCCAAACACCCTCCGGGGATCTGGATCGCCGGCGGTTGGGCCAGATCGTGTTTGCAGATGCCGCTGAGCGGGCTTGGCTAGAGGCCCAAATCCACCCTTTCGTTAGAGCTCAACTGCAAGATTTTCTGTCCGCGTTGGCGGAGCAGAGCTCTAAAGTCCATGGGGTGCCGCTTGAGGAAGAGCCTGCCTCCCAAAAGCGTAGCGGGGTAGGATTTTCTTCTGGGCAGGGATCTCAAACCGTTTGTCTGATGATCCCGTTGCTGTTTGAAGCCCACATGGAAAATTGGGCCAGCGAGATTTGGGTGGTGACTTGCACTCCAGAGCAGCAGCGGCAACGCCTTGCCCGCCGGGATCTTCTTACACCGGCAGAAATCGAAGCTCGCATCGCCAGCCAGTGGCCTTTGGCGGAAAAAGTGCGCCGTGCCGATGTGGTGCTGGACAACTCCGGATCCCTGGCTGAGCTGGAAGCCCAGGTGAAGCAAGCTTTGGCGTCGGCGGGCCAGAGGCCATTTGCCTCACCCCCGCGGGCCGGATACAGTGACGGGTAGGGTCTGGTGGGACGGATCCCTTGGTATCCATGTACGGATGGGTTGAGGGAGAAACGATGCAGGAAGCAGGCTGCGTTGGCGAGACGGAGTTTGCTCAAGCTCTGGCCGCGCGGGAGCGGGAAATCCAGCTTTTGCGAGAGCGCAATCGCATCTTGCAGGGCCAGATAGACCTTCTGGAGCTGCGCCAAGAAAAGCAACACCGGCAAATTCGCAGCTATGAGGCGGAGATCGAGCAGCTTTACCAAGAGAAGCAGTTGCTGGAGCAGATGATTCAAGAGTTGCCAGAGCTCTACCGGCGCAAGCTGCAGGCCCGCCTTCAGCCCATTCGCGAGCGCATCGCCGCCATCCAGGCCGAGAATCGCCAGCTTAGGAAGGAGTTGTACCAGCTCAGCTACCGCGTGCAGCACATAGATCAGCTCGACTCGCCCGGCTGGATCCAGCTTCCCTCTCTGCGTCGCCGGGATCCCAAGTCCTCAGCGGAGCGGAGCACAAAAGCTCTGCCGGTCTCCCCCCCTGGTGTCCAGCCCTGCTCTTGATGGGCAAGGAGGGATCCCGCCATCGAGAAGCCAGAATAGGAGAGCCCCGGTGGGATCGCGTCAGCAGAGCAGAGCTCTTGCGCGGTTCCGGTTGGGGCGCTGCTTGCTTGGAGATCCCGGAAATGGCCACCGCTGGCAACTATGAACCCCTGCATTTAAAATACCGCCCGCAGCGCTTTGCCGATGTGGTCGGCCAAGGAGCGGTGGTGCAAACGCTGGCCAATGCCATCCGGCTGGGGCGGGTGGCGCCTGCCTATTTGTTCTGCGGGCCGCGGGGCACGGGAAAAACCTCCAGCGCCCGCATCTTGGCCAAGTCTTTGAATTGTGAACAGGGGCCGACGCCGGATCCCTGCCAGGCGTGCAGCCAATGCCGCGCCATCACTGCGGGAGCCTCCCTGGATGTTCTCGAGATTGACGCGGCCAGCAACACCGGCGTAGACAACATCCGCGAGCTGATCGAGCGGGCCCAGTTTGCCCCGGTGAACAGCCGCTACAAAGTCTATGTCATCGACGAGTGCCACATGCTCAGCAATGCGGCCTTCAACGCCTTGCTGAAAACTCTTGAAGAGCCGCCCCCCCGCGTGGTATTTGTCCTGGCCACCACTGACCCGCAGCGGGTTTTGCCCACCATTGTTTCCCGCTGTCAGCGGTTTGACTTCCGCCGCATCCCCCTCGACGACATGGTGGCCCACCTGGGCAAGATCGCCGCCCAAGAAGGGATCCCTATCACGCCGGAGGCGCTGCAACTGGTGGCCCAACTTTCCCAAGGGGGCCTGAGGGACGCCGAACGCCTGCTGGACCAGCTCAGCCTCTTGGAAGGATCCATCACCCCGGAGGCGGTTTGGGACTTGGTGGGCGGGATCCCGGAACAGCAGCTTTTGGCTCTGATGGATGCGCTGCTGGCTCAGGATGTGCAGGCGGTGCTCAGCCAAACTCGGCAATTGTTGGAGCGGGGCAAAGAGCCCTTAGCCCTGTTGCAGAACTTGGTGGCCCTTTACCGGGATCTGCTGCTGGTCAAGACAGCCCCCCGGCAACGGGAGTTGGTGGCTGTAACGGACTCCACCTGGGCAGCCCTGCAGCAACGGGCCCCTCGCTACTCGGTGGAGATACTGCTGGCAGCCCAGAGCCATCTGCGCCAGTGTGAGCCGCAAATTCGTCAAAGCGGACAGCCCCAACTGTGGTTGGAAATTGCCCTAGTGGATCTGCTGGGCCAGCTGCGCCCAAGCATGGTGGCTGAGGATTCAGCGGAACGGAGTCCTTTCCCAGCCCTTGACCTATCTCCTGCACCCCAGAGAACTCCCCCGGACGGGACAGCCCCTCCGGCCCCTGCTGCGACCATCAGCCCATCAAGCCCATCAACTGTTGGTGAGATAGATGAATTAACTGTTGGGCCTTCAGCCTCCCCTGCTGTTGCGTCGAGCCAGAAGGCAGATCGCGCTACTCGGACGGAGTCCTCGGAGCAGCCCAGAGAACCGGCAAGGGACGCCGCCACAGTCAAGCTGCTGCGCCCCCACTGGGACGAGTTCCTCAAGCGCCTCTCTCCCCTCACCAAGGCTCTGATGGGATCCGGCCACCTGCACCAAGAGACTCCTGAGGCAATTACCCTCGCCTTTCCCAGCAAGGGTTTGGTGGAAAAAGTGCGCAGCAAAGAAGCCGAACTGCGGTCGGTGCTCCACAACCTGCTGCAGCGCCCTGTGCAGCTCAACTTGATTGTGCAGCGCTCCAGCGGGCCGCATGTTTCCATTCGCGTCAGCGGTGCGGAGTCCTCGGCATTGCCCAGCCGAGAAAAAGACCTGCCCCCCGCCCCCCCAGATCCTGTCACCACGCCGGGGTTGCAGAGCGACAACACCAACAGTCGTGCTTCCTCAAGGGAGCCCAGAGCAGAACCGCAGAGCCACGGCCTTGCCCAGCGACAGCAACATTCCCCTTCTGACTCCAGCCCACCTTCGCCAGAGCCTGAGCGGGACAATCCTATGGGTGGCCCCAAGGTGGCCGGCTTGGCAACCCAAGGACTTTTTCCTGCCGGTGCGAACAAAGTGCTCCGCACCGCTGTCGCGACCGATTCTCCAAGTCGTGCAGAGCGCCGCGACACCCTGCACGGTGGGCAGTCCTTCGAGCTAACCCAGGAGCTGGCGGAGATTGCCCGCCGTTTTGCCGACCACTTCAACGGCAGCTTGGTGGATTTGGAAGGGGTGTTGGAGTCTGACGTGACGGGATCCACGGAAGAGCTCTCCTCAATAGAGGCTATAGAAGCCGAGGGATCCCCTGACCTGCTCTCCGGTGAGACCTACGGCTCGCCAACAGGAGCAGAGCCGTCCGCGTCAGCGGGGCGGAGTCCTCATCCCCTAGACTTTCCCAATCCAGTAAGGAATCCGTCCTACCGGCGTGAGCAGTCTTCTCAGCTTGCCGTTCGCCTCAGCGGGACGGAGTCCTTGGAGGAGGAGGTGCCTTTTTAAGCGCTATCTAGGTCGTGTTGATCTTATGTTAGGA
>NZ_JANSHV010000247.1:0-4158 GCF_047461775.1 Synechococcus sp. R6-5 | reverse complement strand
AGGACTCCGTCCCGCTGGCGCGATCAGTGGCCTAGGCGTCTCACCCTAACTTGAAACCACCATATCGCCAAAGTCGCCAAAGAGAGAAGGGATCCTCACTAGGAAAACACAGCCTCCAGCGCCTGCAAGGTCTTTTTCACCTTGGCCTGGGCTGCCTCCACCTCGGGTTGGTCATAGGCTTTGGCGGCAAAGTCTAGTTGTTCTAAGCTGCGGCCCATCTCCTTAGCCAGGCGCAGCACTTCCCGCTTTTGTTTATCTGGCAGGGTAGCCGCCAGGCCGGTCAAGGTCTTACGAGTGAGTCCCATCGGCCCGTGGATGTAGGAGCGGATCTCCAACCAGTCCTCCGCCTCCACCAGGCTTTGCAGCCGCTCTACCTGTTGCTCCAGTTGTTGCAGCTCTCGGGGCAGGCCAGCAGCCGCTTGCACAGAAAGGGATCCCAGCCACAGCCCCAATGTCAGGATGGCAACCAGCAACACACTCCGCCAGCGACAGATCATCACATACCTCCCACATGCCTGCAACAGGCTTGACTTCTTGGCCATGATTGCCATCAGCTTTTTGGCAATCATTTGGTAATCAAATGAATAGTTTACCCGCTGGCTGCACCTCAGCCCCTTGGCTGCCTCTCGAAGAGCACAGCAAATCGGTTAGGCTAGGGATGTAAAAGAATGTAAATGGCACTCTCATGCAACGCATCATCCTCATGACCGGCAAGGGTGGAGTCGGCAAAACCTCGATGGCGGCGGCGACTGGCTGGCGTTGTGCCGAGATTGGCCTGAAAACTTTGGTGCTGAGCACAGATCCGGCCCACTCTTTGGCCGATAGCTTCGATCAGCCCTTGGGCCATGAGCCGGTCGAGGTCAAACCTAACCTTTGGGGGGCGGAGCTGGACGCCCTCAACGAACTGGAGCTGAATTGGGGATCCGTCAAAACCTACATTACCCAGGTGTTGCAGGCGCGAGGGCTAGATGGGGTGCAGGCACAGGAGCTGGCGATTTTGCCAGGGATGGATGAGATCTTTGCCCTAGTGCGGGTGAATCGCCATTACGACGAAGGCAAGTTCGATGTGTTGATCATCGACTCGGCCCCTACAGGCACGGCCCTGCGCCTCTTGAGCCTGCCGGATGTTTCTGGCTGGTACATGCGCAGGTTCTACAAACCCCTGCAGGGGCTGGCGCAAATGCTGCGTCCTATTGCCGAGCCGATTGTGAAGGGGCTGACCGGGATCCCGCTGCCGAATGACCAGGTGCTGGATGCTCCTTATGAGTTCTATCAGAAGATTGAGCGGCTGGAGCGCATCCTCACCAACAACCGCATCACCTCAGTGCGGCTGGTCACTAACCCCGAAAAGATGGTGATCAAAGAATCGCTGCGGGCCCACGCCTACCTCAGCCTTTACGGGGTGGCCACCGATTTGGTGATTGCCAACCGCATCTTGCCCGATGGAGTGGTGGATCCCTACTTTGCCGCCTGGAAGGCAGCCCAACAGAAATATCGCCAGGAAATCCACGAAAACTTTGCCCCCCTGCCGGTCTTCGAGATCCCGCTGTACTCCGAGGAGTTGGTGGGATGGGACGCCCTAGCCCGCCTGAAAAAAGACCTCTGGGGGGATCGCAACCCGGCGGACGTGCTCTATGCCGAGCAAACCCTGAATGTGGTAACCGACAACGGCCAGTACCGGCTGGATCTTTACTTGCCCGGGATCCCGAAAGAGCAGGTGGAATTGACCAAAACCGGGGATGAGCTGAACATCCGCATCGGCAACCACCGCCGCAACTTGGTGCTGCCCCAGACTTTAGCGGCCATGACCCCGGCCCGCGCCAAGATGGAAGAAGACTACCTGCGCATTCATTTTGCTGCTTGAGGCTGTAGCTGCTCTTGGTTGCGTCAGTGTTGAACGGCAACGGGGCAGCGTCAGCGCCAGATGGCACAATGAGGGTGTTCCCTACTTCTAAAGATGGATCGCCGAGGATCCCTTCTCAGAAGAGGATGAGATCATGCTGTTGCTTCGTATCTTCCTGGTGGCTCTGCTCATCGCTTTGACAGGTTGGTTTTCCCCTCCCGCCAGCGCCCTGCTCAACGACGACCGTTACGATGGCAACATCTTTGCCCTCTACGGGGCCAATGGCGGCATGATCCCCCCCCGCGTTTCCTTGAAGCAGGCGAAAGAGCAAGGGATCCCGGCCCTCCTCGTGTATTACATCGATGACAGTAGCGATTGCAAAAAATACGCCGCCACCATTGCCAACCTGCAGGTTCGCTACGGGCTGGGGGTCTATTTCATCCCCTATTCCGTCGATTCCCTCCTGCCCGGCGACGAGCGCGGCCAATACTACACCGGACAAGTGCCTCAAACCCTCCTCTTCGACCCAGAGGGAAATATCGTCTATCAATCCGTCGGCAACCGCCCCATCACCGAGGTGGAAAACGCTATTCGCGCCCTCTTCAAGTTGGATCCCGTTCCCCCAGGGCTGATCAAAGCCAAACCCTTCAACGAGATCCAAACCGGATTTGCCGGATCCCGTTCTCCCCAAGCCTACCCCCCCACAAAAGCCCAGCCGTGACGGCCAATCCCGATCCCTTTGATCCTCTCGAGGCTCTGCAGGAAAAACTCCAGAGTCTCCAGGCTCGTCTTGCCGACCTCAGAGAATTGGAGCGCATAGCCCAGCTTTCCCCTGAACAATGGGCCGAAATCCAAGCTGAAGCCAGTCAACTGGAGCAACGCCTGCAGGCTTATGTGCTAGAGGTGTTTAATCCTGTCCCCGCTACCTTTTGGCAGGTGGTACGCTTCGGCGGCCTTGGCCTGCTGCTGGGCATTGCCCTGCAGCGCTGGGTGCTGAGCTAGCCAGCACACCCCTTAAGATAAAAAAGCTCTTGGATCCCGGAGCCCTTGCCCATGCGCATGCGACGCCCTAGACCATTTAGTCTTGACCGCAAGACTTCGCGCTTTCTGCCTCTGCTGGGCCTGCTTTTGGCGCTGCTGACCCTCCTGCCCCGTTGTCTGCTGGTTGTCCAACCCGGCTACGAAGCCGTCATCTTCAACCGCCTCACGGGAGTGGAAATGACTCCCCGCCGCGAGGGGATCCATCTGCTGATTCCGGTGCTGCAGTTCCCCACCCTTTACGATGTGCGCACCCAAACCTACAACATGACCAGCCGAAGTGAAGAGCGCAGCGTCAAAGCCGACGATACCCTCACCGCTCTCACTGCCGATGGGCAACGGGTGGATCTGGATGTTTCGGTGCGCTATCGCCTGGATCCGGATCGGGTTCCCGAAATCCATCGCAATGTAGGCCCCGATTACCTGAACAAAATTATTCGCCCCGCCTCCCAAGCCGTGGTGCGCAATGTTATCGCCCGCTATTCGGCCATTGGCGTTTATTCTGAGCAACGAGCTGAAATCCAAGAACAAATTGCCGCTGAGCTCTCTCGCCTAATGCAGCCAGAAGGGCTGGTGCTGCAGAGCTTGCTCTTACGCAATGTGGAATTTTCCAAAGAGTTTCAGTCGGCCATCGAAGCCAAACAAATTGCCGAGCAAGAGAAGCAAAGAGAAGTGTTTCGCGTAGAGCAGGCTCAACTCATCAAACAACGAATGATTGTCAAAGCCAGCGGTGAGGCCCAAGCCATCGCCCTCAAAGGGGAAGCGCTGCGCAGCAACCCGAACGTCATCCAGCTCGAGTATGTCCGCAACTTGCCCGACGACATCCAAGCCATCGTCAGCGAGCAAAACACCATCCTCAATCTGGGGGACTTTCTCAACAAGTAATCGATTCGAGAGTCCCAAGTTAGGATTGGATCCATCCAGTTCAGGTGCATCCACTCCAAGCCCGTTCTCAACAGACCATCAGCCCCAGCCCCTCTCCCAGAGAAGTGTTGCTGCTGTGCCCCTTAATTTCTTGATGGGCCGTAATTCTCGGCCTTTGCATTCATTTTGCATTCATAGAGAACCCAGCACTCTCCGGTACTCCGGGGGCCAAATACCGGGCCCGACACTCAACTGGCAAGCTGACGTAGGAGCCTGGGGAGTTGACTGGGGCATCCACTCTCCGGAGCATCTGTATCAGACTAAACAGAAGGAGGCTGCCAGGATATCTAGGCTTTGTACAATTGCTCACAAAGCCCTGGGTTGATGGGAGCATGACTCTAGTCAATAATAAG
>NZ_JANSHV010000246.1:0-7549 GCF_047461775.1 Synechococcus sp. R6-5 | reverse complement strand
ACTCCGTCCCGCTACCGCGAAAGGCAGATGCTTGGGTATCGGGGCACCGGCCAAGAGAGGTTAATCTGGGGATCCGAGGCGATCTCTAATTGCTCTAATTGGCTATTGTCTGGTTATCGGCAGCTCAGCCTTGGAGCTCGGGATGGAACACCCCACCGCCAGCCTTTACTTGGTGGCCACCCCCATCGGCAACCGCGAAGACATCACCCTGCGGGCGCTGCGGGTTTTGCGGGAAGTGGACTGGGTGGCGGCAGAAGATACTCGCCACTCCGGCCAGCTTCTTAAACATTTTCAAATCTCCGCCCGCCTCATCAGCTATCACGAGCACAACGCTGCCCAACGGATCCCGCAACTCCTGAAGTATCTGTCGGCGGGCCAGTCGGTGGCCCTGATCAGCGATGCCGGCACTCCTGCCATCTCCGATCCGGGAGAAGAGTTGGTGCGCGCCTGCATTCAGGCCGGGATCCCGGTGATCCCTGTGCCGGGGCCGGTAGCTGCTGTTGCCGCCTTGACCGCTTCGGGCCTGCCTACAGGACGATTCGTGTTCGAGGGATTTTTGCCGCTTAAACCCAGTCAGCGACAGGCCCGCCTGCAACAGTTGGCCCAAGAAGAGCGCACCGTCGTTCTCTATGAAGCCCCCCATCGCCTGCGCCAAACTCTGCAGGATCTGCTGGATCACTGCGGCCCGGAGCGGCAGATCGTGCTGGCGCGGGAGCTGACCAAGCTGTATGAGTCCTTCTGGCGGGGATCCCTGGCAGCAGCCTTGGAGCACTGCGCTGCTCAGCCGCCCCGAGGGGAGTTCACCCTCTTGCTTGAGGGATATGTGGGTGCCGTTCCCAGCCCTAACCCTGCCAGAGGCGGGACGGAGTCCTTGAATGGGCGGGGAGACAGTGAATCGGAAGCGGAAATTCGTCAAGAAATGGCCCGATTGCTGGCCGAAGGCCTGTCCCGGTCTGCAGCCAGCCGCCGGTTGGCCCAGCGTTTACAGGGATCCCCCATCTGGACGCGGCGCCGCCTTTACGATCTATCCTTGCAGCTTGAGCCGCTCTCCAGTTCTGGCGGGACGGAGTCCTTTTCTGAGTACGTCAGCGCTCCACATTGTTTCCAAGACGACGGCGAGACTGAGTCCTGAGGCGTTCGCGTTAGCGGGACGGAGTCCTATGGCACGGATTTTGTTGGTGGACGATGAAGTGGAGTTGGCCGATTCTCTGGCCCAGCAATTGAGGCGAGAGGGCTACACGGTGGACGTCGCCTACACAGGAGGGCGGGCCTGGGAGCTGCTGCAAAAGTCCCCCGCTCTGCCCTACGATCTGCTGGTCTTGGATTGGATGTTGCCGGAGCTCTCTGGGCTTTCCCTCTGTCAGCGGGTGCGGCAGGTGGATTGCACCACCCCTATCCTGTTTCTGACGGCCAAAGATACCCTAGACGACCGGGTGGAAGGGCTGGATGCCGGGGCAGATGATTACTTGGTGAAGCCGTTTGAGCTGCGGGAACTGCTGGCGCGGGTGCGAGCCCTCTTGCGGCGGGCCACCGGCCCTGGAGAAGGGAT
The DNA here is from genome assembly GCF_047461775.1 of Synechococcus sp. R6-5. NCBI lineage: Bacteria > Bacillati > Cyanobacteriota > Cyanophyceae > Synechococcales > Synechococcaceae > Synechococcus > Synechococcus sp. R6-5. The sequence goes on along the minus strand of NZ_JANSHV010000246.1, from coordinate 6,000 downwards.
CCCTCGCCTGCAGGTCGGGGATTTGGAGCTGGATCGGGAGAACCAGGTGGCCTACCGGCAGGGGTGGATGATCCACCTCTCTCAAAAAGAGTTTCGCCTGCTGGAGTACTTCATGACCCACCCCGGCCAGTTGCTCACCCACGACCAGATCTACGAGCAGGTGTGGGCCGGAGAGGATCCCCCCAGCAGCAACGTCTTGGCAGCCCAGGTGCGCCTGCTGCGGCGCCGCCTCAGGTTGCCCGGAGCAGCAGAATTGATCCACACCGTCTACGGCAAGGGCTATCGCTTTGGGCCTGTCGCCGGGGATCCCTAGCAGCCGTCCCACCTGTAGATAAAACCAAGGCTCCCCCGAAAAGAAGGAGCCCTGCCGGGTCTGGGGAGCGCTTTCAGTCAGCAATGCCACCAGGGCGTTCCCCCCTTCAACCCTGGGGAGCCCAGTCGCCGCGCTATCGGCAACTCCCCTCTCCTCCTGTGGGAAAGGGGCTGGGGGTGAGGGATCACTTGGACTTGAGCTTCTCCGCTTTCTCGATGGCCTCTTCGATGGTGCCCACCAAGTAGAAGGCTTGCTCCGGCAGATTGTCCAATTCCCCCGACAAAATGCGCTGGAAGCCCTTGATGGTGTCTGCCAATTTCACATACTTGCCAGGGGAGCCGGTGAATACCTCCGCCACGAAGAACGGCTGGGACAGGAAACGCTCGATGCGGCGGGCGCGGGCCACCACCAGCTTGTCCTCTTCCGACAGCTCGTCCAGCCCCAGGATGGCGATGATATCTTGCAGCTCTTTGTAGCGCTGCAGCGTTTGCTTCACTGCCCGGGCGGTGTTGTAGTGCTCTTCGCCCACAATGTCCGCCTGCAGGATGGTGGAAGAGGAATCCAGGGGATCCACCGCCGGATAGATACCCTTGGCTGCCAAGCTGCGGGACAATACCACCGTCGAGTCGAGGTGGGCAAAGGTGGTTGCTGGGGCCGGATCCGTCAAGTCGTCAGCAGGCACATACACCGCCTGCACCGAGGTGATGGATCCCTGCTTGGTAGAGGTGATGCGCTCTTGCAGGTTGCCCATTTCGGTAGCCAAGGTGGGCTGGTAACCCACCGCCGAGGGCATGCGGCCCAACAGCGCCGACACTTCCGACCCGGCCTGCACAAAGCGGAAGATATTGTCGATGAACAGCAGCACGTCCTGCTTGTTAACGTCGCGGAAGTACTCTGCCATGGTCAGGGCAGTCAGGCCAACCCGCATGCGGGCACCCGGTGGCTCGTTCATCTGGCCATAGACCAGCGCCACTTTGTCCAGCACACCGGATTCTTTCATCTCGTTGTAGAGGTCATTGCCCTCGCGGGTGCGCTCTCCCACGCCCGCAAACACCGATAGGCCAGAGTGCTCCTCAGCGATGTTGTGGATCAGCTCCTGGATGAGCACCGTCTTGCCGACGCCGGCACCGCCAAACAGGCCCACCTTGCCCCCCTTTTTGAAGGGGGCCAGCAGGTCAATCACCTTGATGCCGGTTTCAAAGGGCTCTGGCTTAATCGTCAAATCGACAAGTGGAGGCGCACTGCGGTGGATGGGGGCAAATTCTTGGGCTTGAACGGGCTCTCCTTGGTCAACCGGCTCTCCCAGCACATTGAAAATGCGCCCCAGGGTGGGCTGCCCGACCGGCACAGTAATCGGAGCGCCCGTATCCACCACCGGCATGCCCCGCACCAGGCCGTCGGTCGAGGACATGGCCACCGCACGCACGCGGTTATCCCCCAAAAGCTGCTGCACCTCAAAGGTGACGTTAACCTTCAGGCCGCTTTCGGTTGTGCCCTCCACCTTGAGGGCATTGTAGATTTCGGGCAGCTTGCCGCTGGGAAACTCGGCGTCGATCACAGGCCCAATGACCTGAGTGATGTAGCCAACATTGGTGGCAGTAGCGGTGGCAGTAACCATGATTGAGGCTCAGCTCCTTGTGTGCTCAGTTATCGACTCAGCAATGCCGGGTGTAAATCATTATCATCATACAAATAAAGGGATCCCAGTTGCTGCCGCACTTTTGCCTGTCCAGCCTATGGGGGATCCCCGGCAGAGTGGGCTTTTCTTCGCTACCCTAGAGCTAGGTTAGAGAAGGGGATCGCCAGCGATGAGCCACTACGGAGGCCGTACCGCACAGCTCAGCTCCGTCAGGTTGGGAGGACGGCGTTCCCGCCCGCGTCGGGGCCGGGCCCTACAACTGGGGATCCTTGGCTTCTTGCTGGGGTTAGGGGTGATGGGGGGAGCTTGGTGGTACAGCATCGGGCCCCGGCAAACCCTTTCCCTGTATTGGCTGACCAGTGCTGACAACTCTATTGACTACGTGCAGCAGGAGCGCAGGGTTCGCGCCTTTGACACTCAAGAAGCCATCCGCCTGGCCTTGGAGGAGCTGATTGCCGGCCCCCGGGATCCCCACCTCACCACGGCCATTCCCCCCCAGACGCGGGTGTTGGATGTGCGGGTGGAGGGCGACGATATTTTCCTCAACTTCTCCCCCGAATTCACGCAAGGGGGGGGATCCACGGCGATGATGAGCCGGATTGCGCAGGTGCTCTACACGGCCACCAGCCAAAACCCCGGCGCCCGGGTTTGGATCTCGGTGGAAGGCCGTGCCCTAGAAGTGCTGGGGGGAGAGGGGCTGATCCTGGATCAACCCCTGACACGGGCCTCGTTTGTGCCCAGCTTTCAGCTGCCGGCGGAGCCGGCAACCCCGAAGGACTCCGCCCCCCTAACGGGGTCGCCAAAGCGTCGCCTAGCGATAACGGCTTCTTGAGACGGAAACCATGAGCTGGTTGCAGCGGGTGGGCAGCAGTTTTCTCCTGGCCGGTCAGGTGATTCTGCATCTGATGCGGGGTCGTATCCATCGCCGCAACACCCTGGATCAGCTTTCGGCGGTGGGTCTGGAGTCGCTGCTGATTGTTTTGATTACGGCGGTGGTGATCAGCGGTGTTTTCACCATCCAGTTGGCGCGGGAGTTCATCAACTTTGGCGCTTCCTCCCTAATTGGGGGAGTTTTGGCGATTGCCCTTGCCCGCGAGCTGACGCCGGTGGTGACGGCGGTGATCTTGGCCGGACGGGTGGGATCCGCCTTTGCCGCCGAGCTGGGCACCATGAAAGTCACGGAGCAGATCGACGCTCTGCTGTTGTTACGCACCGATCCGGTGGATTATCTGGTGATCCCGCGGGTGCTGGCTGCGGGGCTGATGCTGCCGGTGCTCACCATCCTCTCCCTGCTGACGGGGCTGGTGGGGGGGATGATCATCTGCGCTTCGGCCTACAACATCTCTCCTGCAGTGTTTCTCAACTCGGCGCAAACCCTTCTGACCTCTTGGGATTTGCTCGTCTGTTGTTTGAAGGCGATGGTGTTCGGGTCTTTGATCGCCATTGTCGGCTCCAACTGGGGCCTTTCCACCAGCGGGGGAGCCAAGGGGGTGGGTCGCTCCACCACCGATGCAGTGGTTACGGCGCTGCTGGGCGTGTTTGTCACCAACTTCCTTATTTCTTGGCTGTTGTTTCAGGGGCCGGGGAGCGCCCTCAGCCGCGCGTTGTAGCCACTTCTGCTGTCCCGTTAGCGTTGCGGAGCAATAGGGAGAGAGCTAGGATGGGATCCCCTTTCCCTTCAGCGGTGCAGAGCACTTTGCGAGTAGAATTTCAGATTTTCCGACAGTTGCCGCCGGAGCCGCCCCGCTGGCAGTCCTTCTGGCTGGAGACATCCCCTGGCGCCACCATTCTCGATTGCCTCAACCAGATCAAGTGGGAGCAGGATGGCAGCTTGGCCTTCCGCAAAAACTGCCGCAACACCATCTGTGGCAGTTGCGCCATGCGCATCAACGGTAGGGCAGCCTTGGCTTGTGGCCGACATGTGGGCGAAGAGCTGGATCCCCGCAGCCCCCAGCCGCAGCCTATTCGCATCGGCCCTCTGGGAAACCTGCCCGTTCTGCGGGATCTGGTGGTGGATATGCAGCCCTTCTGGAACGATCTCAGCCGGGTGGATCCCTTTGTCAGCACGGCGGGGCGACGCATCCCGGAGCGAGAGTTTTTACAGCTGCCTGCCGAACGGGAGCATCTCAACGCTGCCGGTGGCTGTATTCTCTGCGGAGCCTGCTATTCCGATTGCAATGCCAAAGAGGTGAACCCAGAGTTTGTCGGCCCCCATGCTCTGGCCAAAGCCAACCGCCTCGTCCAAGACAGCCGCGACAGCCAACGGGAACAACGCCTGCAGGCTCTGGATAGCTTGGCCGGTGTCTGGGGCTGTACCCGCTGCTGGAACTGCAACAGCGTCTGCCCGATGGGCGTGGCACCTCTGGATCAAATCACCGAACTCAAACAGGGGATCCTCTCCCGCCCTGTAGACAAGACCGCTGCTCTGCCCACCGACCGTTCCCCATCGCACGCTGTTCGCGCTATTCGGACGGAGTCCTTGCCCATAGCCATCCGCCACCGCAAGACTCTGGTGCAACTGGTGCGCTCCGGTGGTTGGATAGATGAGCGCCGCTTTGCCCTGCAGGTGGTGGGACGGGATCCCAAAGGGCTGCTCAGCTTGGTGCCTTTGGGTCTGCGCCTGTTGGTCAGGGGCAAATTTCCCTTTCGCTTCCAGCCCTCTGCAGGGGCGGCGACGGTACGGCGGCTTATCGACACAGTTAGGCAGGAAGGAAGGGATCCCCTCTAGGCTCCGGGTTTGAGGTTGTCTTGGCCGGAAATCAATCTGGCACTCAAAATCCGATCCCCCACTTTGATGTGGCGCAGCACCTCCGTTCCCTCTGTAACGTACCCGAACACGGCATAGCGGCCATCCATGAGGTTTAACCCCGCCGGGGTGAGATCCGGCTCAGCCATAAAGATGAAGAACTGAGAAGAGGCGCTGTTGGGATCGTCGGGATAGCGGGCCATGGCCACCGTCCCTTCGGCGGAAAAGGGCAGAGCCGGTTCCACATCCCACAGGCCCATCTGATCAAAAGTCTGGCCGTAGCGGGGCATCACCTCGCCTTTGGCGCGAATCTCCATGGGGATGGTGCGAACCTTGCCCGTGGCCGGATCCACATAGCCATCGGCAGGGCCAGGGGGATCCCCGGCCTGCGCCAGGAAGAAGGTCTCCACCCGGTCAAAGGTCAGGCCATCGTAGAAGCCCCGCTGCACCAGGTCGGCAAAGTTGCCGGCAGTGATGGGGGCGCTGTAGCCATCTAAGGTGATCACCATGCGCCCGGCAGTGGTGTTTAGCTCCACCTCTGCCCGCCCCAAGAGCTGAGGTTTGTCGGCATACTCAGCAGGCACTGTGTAGGGGAAAGCCCCCACCCAGTTGTTTTCGAGGGATCCCAACTCGTCCACTAGACGGTCGTAGGCAGCGCGGGCCTCTTCTTTACCCTTGGATTTGCGCTCGCTGGCTTGGCCGATCACCCGCAACTGCTCCCGCAGCGCAGCCATCTGTTCAGAGGCTGGGGTCACCCGATCCGGGGGCAAGCCGGCCAGCAGGGAATCTCCATAGCGATCCAGAAGCCGCTCCACCTGGCGCACATCTCCCCGCACTGCCGACCAGCGGTTGTACTTCAGGTCGGTGTCGATTTTGGAGATGGCCTCATCAATTTCCAGCAGCTTCGTTTCCTGAATAGGCAACGCCCGCCGCAACAGGGTACGTGGATCGGTAATGGCATCCCCTTGGGGCAGAGCCAAGGCCGGGATCCCCCAGAGCGCCACCCCGCAGAGCAGAGCAGCTACGTAGAGGCCAATCCGGCAAAGGGATCCCCATTGCCAAAATCCTTGGGCACGCTGCGTCATGGTTCCTACCGACTGCAAAACCACTCCTGTCTCAGCCTGACATCCCACCGTCACAGGCGGCAAGCGCTGTCAGACCTCGATTGAGATTTCAACGACTGGCGTGCTCCACCTGGGGGAAAGCCGTCATCGCTACGCAACGCTTTTGCGACCGCAATAGCGGGACCAACTTCTCCAAGGGCATGGCTACACGGCTCTGATACATTCACGCTGAACTCTC
>NZ_JANSHV010000245.1:0-6128 GCF_047461775.1 Synechococcus sp. R6-5 | reverse complement strand
GAGATCAACACCCCCAGCCCAGAGCTGTCCATAAAAGTGACCGATGACATGTCGATCAACATATTGGGATAACCGAAATCTAAAACCTGCTGGAGCAATTGCCGAACTTCTGAGGCGGCCTTGGCATCAAGACGACCCTCCAGCGGCACAATCGCCAGTTTTTGCCCTTGTGGAGTCTCAGCAGTACGGATGCGCAGCTTGAAATCCATCGTTTCCGGTGAAGACCTCATGCCCCACCTTAACACCATCCGCTACCGCCCACCAGGAAATCTTGTGAAGATCCCCAGGGACAGCGCGGCTCCCTCCAAAAACATCTGCCCTCTCGCCCCCAGCTCCTCTCCCAACAAGCCAGAGGGAAGCCGTGTAAACCCATGAAGTAAGAGCCGCCCCAGAGCTTAGCAGGAACTCCATCCCCCGCAGGGAAGGGATCCCGCCTCGGCCACCCATCTCAGGTTCCAGCCAGATCTACCTACAGCATGGGCTGCAGGGTTAAAGCCTCTGAGCTGATTGAAGGAAGGGACACATGCAAACGGGGGCGGTGCATGGAGAGCAACTGGGCCAGGCGCTTGCGCAACTCGGTGCGGGGCACAATCGCGTCGATGAGCCCTTGGGCCAGCAAATATTCGGCGGTTTGGAAGCCTTCTGGCAGCTTGCCCTTGCCAATGGTTTGCTCGATTACGTTGGGCCCGGCAAACCCCACCTGCGCGCCCGGCTCGGCCAGGATCAAATCTCCCAGCATGGCAAAGCTGGCAGTTACCCCGCCATAGGTGGGATGGGTGAGCACGGAGATGAACAATTGTCTGGCGTCGCGGTGCCTTTGTAGGGCGGCTGAGGTCTTGGCCATCTGCATCAGGCTGAGGATCCCTTCCTGCATGCGGGCCCCCCCCGAAGCCGAAAAGAGGATCAAGGGCAGGTGATCGCAGGTGGCCCGTTCCGTGAGGCGGGCGATCTTCTCGCCTACCACCGAGCCCATGCTGCCGCCCATGAAGCGAAAGTCCATCACTCCAATCGCCACCGGGATCCCTTCCAGGCTTCCCAACCCTGTCAGGACGGCATCCTTGAGCTGGGTGCGCTCCTGGTAGGTGGCCAAGCGCTCGGAGTAGGGCTTTTGGTCGAAAAAGTGCAGGGGATCCGTGGGAGCCAGGTGTTCGTCCAGGGGCTGCCAGGATCCGGGATCCAAAAGCTGTTCCAGACGCTCTGGGGCTGTAATGCGGTGGTGATGCCCACAGCTGGGGCAAACTTGCCAGTTTTGCTGCAGATCCTTGGTGTAGGTCAGGGTGTCACAGGCAGGACACTTTTGCCAGAGGCCGTCGGCAATCTCTCTTACCTGACGCTCTTTGTCGAAGGGGCTGCTACCTGTCAGGTTTAGAGAGGTTTGTCTGCGCCGTTCCGCAAACCAATCCAGTAAAGACATAGCCGTTGAAACACCTTTTCTGGCCAGGGATGTTGAGAGCCCTGCCGGTGAGCTGCGAAACACATCTCAACGTTCTCAAGCTATCAAAGAATCGCCCGACTGAAAATAGAGACAACAGCAGGCAATGGAGACTCGGTGGCAGGTGCTGACCACAGGGGATGGATCCCTGACCTTTTTCTCGGAAGAGTTTGGACAGGCTTTTCACAACGTCAGTGGTGCCGCTCAGGAGGCTCTGGAGAAGTTTGTCCGCCCTTGCCGGCTGGATCGGCTGCCTTTGGAGCGGGATCCCGCCCAGCCCATTTGCCTTTTGGATATTTGCTTTGGCCTGGGCTACAACTCCGGCCTTGCCCTAGAAACCATTTGGCAAATCCGGCCCGATTGTCTTGTGGAGGTAATCGGCCTGGAGCGATCCCCGGAAGTGCCTCGCCAGGCTTGGCAGGCGGGGGTGGGATCCACCTGGAGCTTTGGGCAGGAGTGGCAACGCCTCATCGAGCAGGGATCCTGGCAATCGCAGCGCTGGCGCGGAACCTTGCTGTGGGGCGATGCCCGCCAAACTCTAATGCAGGTGCCGCTGGGGTGGGCAGATGCGGTGTTTTTGGATCCCTTCTCCCCTTCGGTTTGCCCAGAGCTGTGGACGGTGGATTTCTTGCGGGCCGTGGCCGAACGGATGCGCCCCAGCGGGATTTTGGCCACCTATTCCTGTGCAGCGGCGGTGCGAGCGGCTCTGTTGGAAGCAGGGCTTTTCATCGGCTCTACCCCCCCGGTAGGTCGTCCTTGGCCGGGGACAGTGGCCTCGCCCCAACCCGATCACCTGCCGCCCCTTTCGCCCATGGAGTGGGAGCACCTGAAAACTCGCGCTGCCGTGCCCTACCGGGATCCCACCTTGAAAGGAGATAGAGCGCAAATCCGTCTGCAACGCCAACGGGAACAGCAGGGATCCCCTTTGGAGCCCACTTCTGCTTGGAAACGCCGCTGGCCTGTGCAAGCCTAGAGAGTGGCGTTGCCGGAGTTCAGATCTGGACAACTTTTCCCAGGATTGCTGCCCGAGTGTATCCAAGACACCTGCGCTATTCCCGTACCCTTACGCAGGCCATCATTTCTTGACAAAGTTAAGCTGAGATGAAACTTCTCTGCTGTCAACTGCCATGTCTTCTGAGGAGTCCCTCCCGCTGACGCGAGCAACCTCTGCCGGTACGCTGGTTGCCCTTTGTGCTGAACAGCACCGCGTCATCCTGCAGTTTTTGACTCGCCTGTCTCGAGCGCCGGAGTTGGATCTGGAGCAGCGACGCCTCTGTGTACAAAGGTTGCGGCAGCGCCTCTCCCGCCACATTCAACTGGAGCGCCATGTTCTCTACCCCCTGCTCAGGTCGGCTCTCCAGGCGGATCCCCACCTCAGCGCCCAAACTGAGCGGCTGGAGCAACATCTGCGGGATCAGATTCCAGAGCTGACGCGCTTTTTGCACCAATCAGAGCGCACCCCGCAGCAGGTGGATCCTTCTGCTGCCCTTCACTTCTATCGGAAACTGCGGGCCCAGTTTGAGCAGGAAGAGAAGGTCTTGCATCCCCTCTTTGCCCAGCATGTTTCTCCCGAAGCAGAGCAGCAGCAGTTGCGTCTGTTCCGCAAACGCCTGCAAGCCAGCGCTGCTTCCAATCGCTCTGCACATAGCCGTCGCGTTGCTTTGAATGAGCTGGAACGGCAGGCGATAACCCGTCCTGTCTTGCCCAACGAGCGTCTCTGGTCGCTGCAGGGCAACGCTGTGCAGATGGCCGCTCCCTAGCCAACGACGGTCTTGTTGTTGGAGGCTGCCTGGTGGTGTTCGCAGGCGAGCTTGTGGTATCTTTGCCGCAACCGGCCTGCTGACCCTAGAACCATGCAGCCCTGGGATCCCGAAACCTACGTCGATCAAATGGCCCAACTGCTGCAACTGCCCCTGCATCCTGAACACCGAGCAGGGGTGATCGAAAATTTTGCCCGCTTTCTGCCCATTGCTCAACAGGTGCTGGAGTTCCCGTTGCCGCCGATAGTTGAGCCAGATCCCACCTTTGACCCTCAGCCATGACCGGGGATCCCCACCTTCTCGGCAGCGCTGACGCGGTCTCTATTGCCAGGGCTGTCCGCCAGGGATCCGTGAGTGCCCAAGCGGTGGTGGCCGCCTGTCTGGAGCGGATTCGCCGGCGGGATCCCCAGCTCAATGCCTTTACAGCTGTCTTGGAGGAATCGGCCTTACAAGCGGCGGAGCAGGTGGATCGACAGGTGGCTCAAGGGATCCCTGTAGGCCCGTTGGCAGGGGTGCCTTTTGCCGTCAAGAACTTATTTGACGTGGCCGGCCTCACCACCCTGGCTGGCTCGGCGATCAACCGCGAGAATCCCCCGGCCATCCAAGATGCAACAGTGGTGGCTCGTCTCAAGCAGGCAGGGGCAATCTTGGTGGGCACCCTCAATATGGACGAGTACGCCTACGGCTTCGTCACCGAAAACAGCCACTACGGCCCCACCCACAACCCCCACGATCTCAGCCGCAGTGCGGGGGGATCCTCCGGCGGCTCGGCAGCAGCGGTGGCAGGAGGTTTGGTGCCCCTTGCCCTGGGCAGCGACACCAACGGCTCGATTCGGGTACCGGCCTCTTTGTGTGGCGTCTACGGCCTCAAGCCCACCTATGGCCGTCTGTCGCGGGCAGGGGTGGCTCTGTTTGCCGCCAGCTTCGACCACGTGGGCCCCTTGGCCCGTTCGGTGGCCGATATTGCCCTCAGCTTCGATGTTATGCAAGGGCCGGATCCCCAAGATCCCGTCTGTACCCGGCGTCCTGTAGATCCCACCTTTGGGCAATTGGGGCAGGGGATCGAGGGCTTGCGCATCGCGGTGGCGGATGATTACTTTGCCCGAGGGGCAGAGCCCCCCATCTTGGCCGGGGTAGAAAAGGTGGCCCAAGCCTTGGGGGTCGGCCAGACTGTGCGGATCCCGGAAGCCCAGCGCGCCCGTGCCGCCGCCTTCCTGATCACGGCTGCTGAGGGAGCCAACCTGCACTTGCCCAACCTGCGAACTCGCCCCCACGACTTTGACCCGGCCACCCGGGATCGCTTTTTGGCCGGAGCCCTGTTGCCTGCCAGTTGGATCTTGCAGGCGCAGCGCTTTCGCCGCTGGTATCGCCAGCAGGTGCAGGCCATTTTTCAGGAGATCGATCTGTTCATCGCCCCCACCACCCCCTGCTTTGCCCCCTTGCTCGGCCAAGAGAAGATGGTGATCGATGGGGTAGAGGTTCTCACTCGGCCCAACCTCGGCCTCTACACTCAGCCCCTCTCGTTTATCGGCCTGCCGGTGCTTTCAGTGCCGTTGCGCGAGAGCGGATCCCTGCCCTTTGGCGTACAACTGGTGGCCGCCCCCTATCAAGAAGCCAAACTGCTGCGGGCAGCCGCCTATTTGGAGAAGCTAGGGATCCCCAATGCCCAGCCGGTCTGAGCCATGAAGAGCCCTGCTTTTGCAGCGTATCTAGCGTTAGGACTCGCGGGCATCCTCTTGTAGACACTAAATGTGTAGATAAACATTTTGCGGTCAAGAGAATGATTGCCTTGGGGGAGAAGCTCTAGTCTCCGTATGGCCCGTGGGCAATGTCTGAAGCTGGATTTGGGCAGACTCTTTGGCCTTGGCTCGCAAGAGAGATCGAGGCACTGGATATTAAAGTAAAATTAAGCCCCCAGTTGTTGTATCAAATGCCTCCTTCTCCAGGCTTGGCCAATAGAATGAACAGCATAAAATAGACACGGCACCCCCACCTGGACTCTATAACCCTATGGATCATCCTGATTCTGTGGCTCGGCGCTACACGAAACTCTGCGAGGCTTATCTCTCTCTCAATGAAGCCTTCGCCAAATTGGATCAGTCCCACAGCCGCCTACAGCGCTACATCAAACGACTCTTTCCGCTCAAGCCGATTTTGCAAGAGCAGCTTAAGCAGAGCGACCGCTGGATGAACTCCTTACGAGAAGAACTGCAAGCCAAAGAGGCCCGGCTTGGCGAGCTAATCGCCAACTACGACCAAGTCTGCGGCGAGCTGGACTCTACCAAAGCAGAACTGTTGAGCGCTCAAGCGCTGATTGAGAAACTGGAAGCCGAAAATGCTCAGGTTTTGGAACGCTTGAGTCGGCTCACCAACATGGAAGAGGAAATGGCAAACTTGGCGGAACAGCTGGCCCAAGCGAACGAAGCTTGTCAGCAGATGGAGGCTCGAAATCGCGAGCTGGAGCGAGCTTTGGGAGACCGGGATCAGCACATTTACAGCCTGCAGGAGCGATTGGCCCAATTGGAGCAAGAGATGGCCTTCCTGAAAGCTCAGCGGGATGAGGCCCAGCAAGCTGCACAACTGGCTGTATCTCGCGCTGAGCAGGCGGAAGCTAGGCTGAAGGTGCAAACCGAACAAGTTCAGACTTTGCAAAATAAGCTCCATCAAGCCGAGGAGCAGCTGGCCATGGTAACCCTGAACGAGCTGGAGCTCCTGCTCAGCCATAACTCGATGAACCTCTTGCGAGAAGCGGGGCAGGCTGCAGAAGTAGATGCCCAGGTGCTGGCAACCGTACCGACCTCTCTGGCCGAGGCGGAACACATTCTGCTGGAGATCGACCAGTTCATTCAGTTCATTTTGGCCTGCTCGGAGCCCATGAAGTCGCAGGCTGCGTGACATACTCCCGACGCTGTAGCTAGCTTCCCGCAGGGTTGCTA
>NZ_JANSHV010000244.1:0-1680 GCF_047461775.1 Synechococcus sp. R6-5 | reverse complement strand
TATTATTGACTAGAGTCATGCTCTCCTCGCACACCCTGTCTTGATTCTAGGCAGGTTTGTTCTCCAAGTGGCTTTCTCGCCCTAAGGGATCCAGGCTAGGGCGCTGCTGCCCAGCGGTAGGCGGCGTTCCCGCCAGCGGTGCGAACCACTTTGTCCATCAGGAATGGGCAGCCCGTCCTGCAAATCCACCAACCACACTTGCGAGGCCATGATGGCTTGCCCGCTACGGCTAAGGGGAGCCGAGGGATCCGGGATCCCTGGGAACGGTTCCAAGAGCGTGTAGGCCAGCATGCGTCCATCCGGGGAAATGCTGAAGTCCAGATCGACGGGATAGGTGGCTCGAACCACCTCTATGGCGTTGCCTGCTTCAGTGCCGAGCGTTATCGCCAGCAGGCGGGGCGACTCGGTGTAGCTGGGGGAGTCCATCGCGACCTCGCCAACAGAATAATGCTCCGCACCGCTAACGTGAGAGACCTCACTGACCAAGGCGTAGAAGATGGGCGCCCGAGGGGAAAAAGCCCCTTTCAGGATGGATCCCTGGGTTCTCAAAATCTCCTCGCTGTTGCCGGTATTGCTGACGATGGAGAGGCTGCGGGTGTAGTCGGGATTGAAGCGCAGCAAAGCCCCGAAAGCCCCATCAGGGCGGATGGCTAAGGTTTGGCCGAACTGGGCTAGAAAGCTCTCCGCTGCCGCCCGTGGATGCAAGGGTACGATCCCCACCCCCTGTCCCTGCGAGATGAGCAGGCTGCTCTCATCGGGGCTAATGAAAAAATCTCCCCCCACCGCCGTATCCAGCTCTAGACATTCAAAGGGATCCCGGCTCGTTTTCTGGATCCACAGCTCCGTCTGGACGGCAGCCATGGGATCCCGTTGCAGCGGGATCCGCTCTGCCACCACCAGTTCCCCCGTCGGCGAGACTTGGAAGCGCAGGTTTTGGTAACCCTGATGATCCAGCAGCAACCGCGAAGACAGATCCTCCAGATCCAGCCGGTACAGATCCTGGTGCTGTAGGTTGGTGGCCGTGGCGAAATAGTACACGAAGCGGCCATCAGCACTGGGCTGCATTTGGGTTACCTTGAGCCCAGCTGGAGTCAGCAGAGTAGCGGCTCCCGTCTCCAGGTTGAACAGAAACATTCGCCCTCGCTGGGCAGGTTCGGTGCTGATCCCCAGCAACTGCCGATCCGGCGTGCGGAATTCCCCCTCAAAGGGCTGGGCCATGGGCTGGCCCCGTTCATCTACCGCTGCCTGCAGGCGCACCCGGTAGGTCTGGCCGTAGGGGGCCGGTTCTGTCAGCGTCCAAAAAAAGCGGCGACCCAGTTTGCGCATTCGGCCTGGCAGAGGGGGCTGGATCTCCAAATGCTCTTCAACACTGACGGGATCCATCGGGCGGTTGAAGGTGAGCACCATCTGCACTTCTTGCGCCCCCACCCGTTGCTGTTGCCAGTTAAAGTCCCGCACGTAAGGAGCTGTGTGGTTGCCCAACACCAACAGGATCGCTCCGATGACCAGGTTGCAGAGGGTGATCCCGGCCACCCAGCGATCCAGAGGCTGTGGGAACCACCGCGTCAGGGTTGCGCGCCAGTAAGATCCCGACCGGGCAGACATCTGACTCATAGGTTACAAACAACAGACAGGTATGGGCAGCCAGAACTTGGGGAGCATGACTCTAGTCAATAATAA
>NZ_JANSHV010000243.1:0-1292 GCF_047461775.1 Synechococcus sp. R6-5 | reverse complement strand
CCAGAAGCTCGACTGAAGGATAGAGCCCGGTCTGGCGTCCAACCCGTCATGCCAGCGGGACGGAGTCCTCGCGCTATTGACTGTGCTCTTGAGAATGAGAAGGTGAAAGTAGCACAAAAAAAGAGTTATGGTCATTTCAATTAAACCAGGAGACTGCGCCCACACCTAAAACTTTGAATGCACGGGGCCATAGGGCTTTTCTCAATGGCCCAGGCAATGGCTCAGGCGTCTCACCCTAACCTGAAATGACTACCCGAAATGACCATAAGTACCTGTTTTTCTCCGACAATTGACTTTTGCTGCTGATGCAAACTCTTTGGCAGACCATCGCCCAGCACCTTTCAGAAGCAACAGGGGATCCCATCCAGCCCCTACAGTATCGTTCTGTGGGCGGAGGCAGCATCAACGCCACCTATCGGTTTTCCTGCGCTTCCCAAAGCCCTCTTGCAGAAGGGGTAAAAGACTACTTCGTCAAATTGGCCCGTGGGGGAGAAAGGGCGCTGGAGATGTTTGCAGCGGAAGCTGCGGGCTTGCGAACCCTGGCGGCTGCCCAGGCCATTCGCGTACCTCAGCCCATTGTCTGGGGATCCGTAGGAGAGCAGGCCTACTTGGTGCTGGAATACCTGGAGCTAACCTCGCCCCGTCCGCACACTGCGGGTTTATTGGGATCCCAGTTGGCCCAGTTGCACCGCACCCTATCCCCCAACGGCAGCTACGGCTGGGAGCGCGACAACACCATCGGCTCTACGCCTCAGATCAACAGTTGGCGGCAGAGCTGGCTGGACTTCTACCGGGATCAACGGCTGCTCTACCAGGTCAGGCTGGCTTGTCAGCGAGGCTACCGGGGTGAGTGGGTGGCCCAAGCCGAACGGGTAATGGCGGAGCTGGAAGCCTTTTTTCAGGACTACAGGCCAGAACCCGCTCTGTTGCATGGAGATCTGTGGGGCGGCAACTACGGGGCCTTGCCCGATGGATCCCCGGTGATTTTCGATCCGGCCACCTACTACGGGGATCGGGAGACAGATCTGGCGATGACAGAACTGTTTGGCGGCTTTCCGCCGGAGTTCTATCGGGCTTATCAGCAGACCTATCCTTTGGATAAGGGATATCCTCACCGCAAGCCCCTCTACCAGCTCTACCACTGGCTCAACCATCTCAACCTGTTTGGAGAGGGCTACCTGGCCTCGGTGCAGCGGGCTTTGCGGCAGTGTTTGCAATTTCTTGGATAAATCGTATGGTTGTTCAGGTTAAGATGAGACGCCTGGGCTACTGATCGCGCCAGCGGGACGGAG
>NZ_JANSHV010000242.1:0-16332 GCF_047461775.1 Synechococcus sp. R6-5 | reverse complement strand
GCGAAGCAGTCAGGGCCGGGTAGTTTACAGATGGCCATTCGGAATGCCAAACTCAAGGACAAGCCGTACCAGTTGCCGAATAGAGAAGCAAGGCCATCCTGCCTGCCGAAGTTTTTGCCGAACTAGCTGACTATAGACTAACGGCCAACCGTAGGACGATGCCGACAAGAGCTACAGTGGCAGCTCCAATCAAGGCAAAAGCCAGGTTAACCACTTGGGCGCTAGCCTTTTGATAGGTGTCAATTCGTTCTAGGATCACCCGGTTTTCTATCCCCTGCTCGGCCCAACGTCTCTCCTGCTCAGCCCAACGTCTTTCCTGCTCGGCCCAGCGCTTTGCTTGATCGGCTGCCAGGGCTTCTAGCCGCTCGTTGGTTCTGGAAACATCCTGCCGGAGTCCTTCCACATCCTGTCGGATCTCTTCCACATCTTGCCGGATCTCTTCAATAACACTCAACACATCCCTGAGGGTGGGTTCACCGGCGGGCATCATAGAGCTGCAACCTCACTGAACAGCAAACGGTCTGAGCTCGCTAGATCAACTCGCTCACCGGGAAGCGATCCAGCATTTTTTGGGCTTGACGGGCATTTTCCCGTAACTCTGCCGGCAGATGGGGTACATAAGGGATCTGAGAAAGCAAATCCAGCGTGCGGCGGATCAGGCGCACCAAGTCTCCGGCATCTAGGTTGGTGCTGGCTTCTAGGGTTTCCCAAGGGATCCCTTGCGCCCAATGTTCGACGATCCCAGCCAAGCTGGGCTCAAACCCGATCGGCACATGAAACACCTGGTGTTGCCGTTGGCTGCGGAACAGCTGCCGCCGTAAACCCCGCAATCCGTGCAGCACATCCTCCACCAGCCCCGAGGTGCGCAGCCGGCTGTAGGTACCTGAACGGGGAGCCTCTGAGACCAAGGCAGCCACAACTCCGGCCAAATGATGGGGAGCACAGCCCTGACACTCACCCGAGAGCAGAGCCAGCGCCAGCCAGAGCTCGTTATCCCCCCGCAGCGCGGCCACCACCTCTCCGCTATCGGTAGGTTGATACTCTTGCAGACAGTTGAAATCCTGCAACACCCCCACCAAGGCCATAAATTGCTGCCAGCGCAACTCCTGCACGGAATCGCTCTGCCGCTCCAGGTGCTCGAGGCGCTTGAGCAAGCGCTGGCGTTTTTCTCGCAAACCCAGCAATTTTTTCCCCACTTGGTGAGCGGGGTTCTCTCGGATTTGAGCTTCTAGGGCACGGATTTTTTCCTCTTGGGCATGAATGTGGGGAAAGGCCAACAGCCGCAAGGTGGGATCCGGCTCAGCTTCCCGTTGTTTGAGCAAGTAGCGCAAAATGCGTCGTTCTTCCCGCCGTTGCGCCTGCATCTTCTCATAGCGGGCGATATCTTCGTCGGCAATGCCTCCCAAGAGACGGTCGATCTCCTCCAGCTCGGCGCGCGTGTGCAGGATCTCCTGTTGTTCGGGCAACTTTTGCAACGAGAGCAAATACTGGCCGAAGCTGCGGTTGATCAGATCCCGTGCTGCTTCCAAAGAGTGCTTTTGCAGCAGGTTCAGCACCATGCCATAGGTGGGGGTAAACTGGCTCACCAAGGGATCCGCTCCAGAGGTGGCCAGCCGCGCAGCTTCTTGGGCCCCCTCAAACGGGGATTGCACCGTCACCACATGGCCGATGATGTCCTTGCCCCGCCGTCCGGCTCGGCCCGACATTTGCATGAACTCGGAAGCGGTCAAGAGGCGGTGGCCGTTGTCGGTGCGCTTAGAAAGGGAGGAGATGACAGTTGTGCGGGCGGGCATGTTGATCCCGGCGGCCAAAGTCTCAGTGGCGAAGACCAGCTTCACTAGCCCCTGCTGAAACAGATGCTCCACCAGTCCCTTCCAGGCAGGCAACATGCCGGCATGGTGAGCGGCAATACCCCGGTAAAGGGCATCCAACTGATCTCGGCGGACAGCTTCGGGCGTTTCTCGACAAAAGCGGTCGATCTGCTCGGCCAACTGCTGCCGTTCTTCCTCGCTGGCTACCAAGTCCAGATCCCTTACGCTGGCCACGGCCATATCACAGCCTTTGCGACTGAAGATGAAATAGATGGCCGGCAGCATGTCCCGCTGGCGCAAGTTTTCCACCACCTGCACCATATCCGGCACCCCCCCATAGGGAGACTGACCTGACTTGGGGAGTTTGCTTTTCAGGCGGCGATTGCAAACCCACTGGCCGGACTCGGTTTGCTCCAGCAGGGGGAACAGCCCTTTGCGATTGGCAAAGTGAAATTGCAGCGGCACCGGGCGGTGGTTGGAGTCGATCAGATGGGTGGGGCCATGCACCTGGTTCATCCAATCGGTGAGCTGGTCGCTGTTGGCCAGGGTGGCAGAAAGGGCAATGAGCTGGATCGTGGGGGGGCAGTAGATGATTGCTTCTTCCCAGACGGTGCCCCGCTGCTGGTCGTTCATGTAATGGCATTCGTCCAGGATCACCGCCTGCACCTCTCGCAAGGGATCCCGACTCAGGGCCTCCGCCTCCTCCCAAGGTTCCATCCCATCGCCGGAGGCTCCTCTCTGAACGGCCAGAGAGAGCGGCGTGCCATAGAGCATGTTGCGGAAGATCTCGGTGGTCATCACCAAGATCGGCGCCTCCCGGTTGATGGAGATGTCGCCGGTGAGCAGGCCAACCTGTTCTGGGCCGAATTGCTGGCCAAAATCCCGGAACTTTTGGTTGGAGAGGGCCTTCAGGGGCGTTGTATAGAAAACCCGCTTGCCCTGGGATAGGGCCCGATAGATGGCATACTCTCCGATCAGGGTCTTGCCGGATCCCGTGGGAGCACAGACCACCACCGATTCCCCAGCAGCCAGAACCTGAATGGCTCGGATCTGAAAGTCGTCCAGCTCGAAGGGGAAAAGCTGCCGCAACTCGTCCAGCAAATCGGTTGCCGGGGAGAGAAGCGCACTCATGGGATCCAAATCAACATTGGGAAACCTGGAAACCCGCCCAATTCACTGCTTCCTGTGGGTTGTACCTTCTAGGATACAAGCTTTCTTGGGGCGTCGACTGCTCCCCTGCAAAAAGCGCCAGTTACTCTGCTTCTTTGGATCAAGAACAGCAGCTCAAGCAAGTGCTAAAATGGGGTGCCGTTGCCGGATGCTATCGTGCTGGTCGTCATCGACAACTACGACAGCTTTACCTACAACTTGGTGCAGTACCTGGGGGAGTTGGGAGCTCAGCTTCAGGTTTTTCGCAATGACCAGCTCTCCGTTGACGACCTGCGCCGAATGCAGCCGCAAGCTGTAGTTATCTCTCCTGGGCCAGGGCGGCCGGAAGATGCCGGGATCTCCCTGGAGTTGATTCGGGAGCTGGGGCCAGAGCTGCCGATTTTGGGGGTTTGTCTGGGGCACCAGTGCATTGGCCAGGTCTATGGTGGTCAGATCGTGCGCGCACCTGAGCTGATGCATGGCAAAACCTCGCTCATTTACCATCGAGGGGTGGGGGTGTTTGAGGGGTTGAGCCAGCCTTTCACGGCCACCCGCTACCACAGCTTGGTGATCGAGCCTTCTACGTGTCCTGACGAGCTGGAGGTGACGGCTCAAACCAGCGATGGGATCATCATGGGGGTACGCCACCGCCGCTATCCCCATGTTCAGGGCGTGCAGTTCCACCCGGAGAGCATCTTGACTGCAGAGGGCAAGCGCTTGTTGAGCAACTTCCTGCGCAGCGCCAAAGCCTCAACTGCTGCTCAGCCCAATGTTTCGCAGAAACCTCAGGAAACCGTTGCCGTTGTTACATCAGGGATCCCCACTCCATGAAGCGTCGCCAGCTTCTGCAAGCCAGCGCTGGGCTGCTGGGATCGATGGCCGTGAACCTGGCCAGAGGGCGCAAAGCGGGCGCTCAGACAGCGCCGGCACAAGGTTCGGAAACGCCAACAACCCCAGGGTCTATAGAGTTCACTCCCGGCTCCAGCTCGCAGGGGCTGCAACTGACTTGGCTGCACCACAGTTGTGTTTTGTTCGAGGGGGAGGGCCGACGGTTTCTGGTCAACCCGTTTCGGCCGGCGGGCTGTACGGCTGGCTATCCTGCCCCACGAGTTGCTGCCGATCTGGTGTTGCTCAGCAGCCGCTTGTTGGATGAGGGTGCTTTGGATGTGGTGCCCGGCAACCCCAAGGTGCTGTTTCAGCCGGGAGACTATCTGATTGACGGGATCCGGGTGCAAGGAGTACGCATGCCCCGTGGCCCTCGCTTTGGCGTAAACGTGGGTTGGCGCTGGCGCATGGCTGGGATCGACATTGTCCATTTGGGAGGGGCGCTGCAGCCAATTACGCGGGAGCAGTCCATCCTGCTTGCTCGTCCCGACCTGTTGCTGGTGCCAGTGGGGGGTGGGCCGAAAAATTACGATCCTGCCGGGGCCAAGGCGGCCATTGAGGCGCTGCAGCCCAAGCTGGTCATCCCCACCATGTATCGCACGGCCGCCGCCGAGGAATCCCAATGCGAGCTGCTGCCGCTGCAGGAGTTTTTGCGTCTCTTCCCCGCTGCTGCCCCGCAACCTGCCCTCAGCAACCCGTTGCTGCTCTCGGCCCAGGCTCTGCCCAGGCAGGGGCTCGCCATCCTTTTCTTTGAGGAATAGGGCTATGCGAGGTCAGGTCCTAAAAATCGCTGTCGGACTGGGATCCCTGCTAGTGGGGGGTCTGGGATTCTATGGATACTCCCTACCAGAAGATCCACAAGCCTTGGCCCAAGCCAACCCGCTGCGGCTGCAACTGGCTCTCTGGCTGGGGAAAGACGCCAACGCTGTCGATGAGCGGGGCAAGACAGCCCTGTTTTTCGTAGAAAGCGGCCTCAACGCCCGTCTTTTGCTGGCAGCGGGGGCAGATCCCAATCAACTAGACCATGGGGGAGCTAGCCCACTGCACCAAGCGGCTCGCCTGGGCAACCCTGAGGTTACGAAAGCCCTGCTCCAGGGAGGGGCCGAGGTGAACGCTCGTTTTGGCGCCGGTGGCCTTCCCCTGCATTTTGCCGCTTGGTCCGGCAACCCCGAGGTCGTTCGGCTGCTGCTGGAACATGGCTCCGAGATCGACGAGCCGGACGGCTACGGCCTCACGCCCCTGCGCATCGCCCAGGATCTGCGCCGCTGGGAAGCTGCAACCCTGTTGTCCCGCTGGCCCCGCTCGGCATCCGCTGACGGGCATATGGATTGATTCCGCTTCTCTCACCACCCCAGCACCCAGGCAAAGATCAAAGGTGCCACAATGGTGGCATCCGACTCGATGACAAACTTGGGGGTATCGACAGCCAGCTTGCCCCAGGTGATCTTCTCATTGGGCACTGCTCCCGAATAGGAGCCGTAGCTGGTGGTGGAGTCGCTGATCTGGCAGAAATAGCCCCACATGGGCACGCCCTGGCGACCCAGATCTTGATGGAGCATGGGCACCACACAAATGGGGAAATCCCCAGCAATGCCGCCGCCAATTTGAAAGAAGCCAATGGAGCACTCCGCCGAGGTGTGCGTGTACCAGTCCGCCAGGTGGATCATGTACTCGATCCCTGTGCGGACGGTATGCACATTGCGGATCTCACCCGTGATGCAGTGGGCGGCATACATGTTGCCGGTGGTGGAGTCCTCCCATCCCGGCACATAGATGGGCAAGTTGGCCTCCATAGCGGCGTAAACCCAAGAATCCCGGGGATTAATTTGATAGTAGGGCTCCAGCCGGCCGCTGCGCAGGATGCGGTAGATAAACTCGTGCGGGAAGTAGTGTTCCCCGGCCTGGTCGGCAGCCATCCACTCTTCCAAGAGGGCTTTTTCTAGGCGCCGCATCGCCTCCTCTTCGGGAATGCAGGTATCGGTTACCCGGTTCAGGTGCCGCTCCAGCAGCTCCTGCTCCTGCTGCGGGCTAAGATCGCGGTAGTGGGGCACCCGCTCGTAGAACTCATGGGCGATGAGGTTAAAGATGTCCTCTTCTAGGTTGGCGCCGGTGCAGGAGATGGCGTGAACCTTACCCTGCCGGATCATCTCAGCTAGGGAAAGGCCCAGCTCTGCTGTGCTCATGGCACCGGCCAAGGTCACCATCATCTTGCCGCCCTTTTCCAGGTGAGCACAATAACCTTTGGCTGCATCCAGCAGCGCGGCTGCGTTGAAGTGGCGAAAATGATGTTGGATAAATTGGCTGACGGGGCTGTTGGTCACGATTTTTCCGGTCACTCTGACCTGGTGAAGCACGATTTTCTAGTCTATCAACTTTAGGGGCGCTGACAAGCTTTGCTTGGGGATACCTTTATCGGTATTGGCAACCATTCCCCTGCAGGTCGGCTGGAGCAGGTTGCGTTGCGAAGCCGGGATCCCATACCGGTTCTCACCCGGCCTTGGCTGAGACAAAGGGATCGCCTGCCCATGTCAGAATGGTGGCGAATCACCGCCCTATATCCGTTCACGCTATCTGTTCCCGTTGGGTTCATGCCTCCTGTCAGCACCGTCGAGCCAGCCGAGCCCATTGCCGAAGTCCAATCTCCTGAGCTGGCTTCTTCTCCTGCCGAGCCATTGCCTGGCGCTGTGGACATGTCAGTGCCAACAACGACCGGGATCTCTATGGGATCCCTGCGGCGCTGGTGGGCGCGCTGGAAACAAAAGCTGCGCCTGGAGACCCAGCTGCTCTTTGTGGCCACGCTGGTGGTCTCCTTGGTGGTGAGCAGTTTCACCTTCTGGGCCGTCAGCACCGTGCAGCAGGATGCTCGCTTCAACGAAGCCCGCTTTGGCCGAGATCTGGGGCTGCTCTTGGCCGCCAATGTCGCCCCCCTGATTGCGGAAGATCGCATTGGCGAAGTGGCGCAACTGTCCCGCCAGTACTTTGAGAGCACCAGCAGCATCCGCTATCTGCTCTATGCCGATCCCGAAGGAAACATCTACTACGGGATCCCGTTCTCCAATCAGGAGGTGAAAACCTCCCTCAGCCTTACCCGTCGCATGCAACTGCCGGACAATCGCCCCCCTGCTGAGGGCCAACCGCTGGTGCGCACCCACCTCACTCCTGCCGGGCGGGTGACGGATATTTTCGTCGGCATCTACCATCAGGGCCGCTTTTTGGGCACCCTCGGCTTGGGCATCAATCCCAATCCCGCCCTGGTGCGCTCCACACAATTGGCGCGGGAGGTCTCGATCGGGGTGTTTTTGGCGGTGTGGGTCTTGGCCATCCTGGGATCGGTGGTCAATGCCCTCACCATCACCTACCCCATCAAAGAGCTGGTCAAGGGCGTCCAGGAGATCACCAAAGGTAACTTCAAGCAGCGCATCGACCTGCCCTTCGGGGGAGAGCTGGCCCAGCTCATCGACAGCTTTAACGAGATGGCGGAGCGGCTGCAAAGCTACGAAGAGCAAAACATCGAGGAACTGGCTGCCGCCAAAGCCAAGTTGGAGACCTTGGTCTTCTCCATCGTCGATGCTGCCATTTTGCTGGATGCCGAGTTGCGGGTGCTGCTGCTCAACCCTGCCGCCTCCCGCATGTTTGGCTGGGAAGGGGATCCCGTTTTGGGCAAACCCCTGCCGGAGCTGTTGCCGGAGGATCTGCAGCAGCAACTGGCCCGCCCCCTGATGCAAATTGCCCGCGGGGATCAAGAGGCAGAGGAAGTTCGCGTCAACCTCACCGGCCCCACCAAGCGCGTCATTCGCATTCTGCTTTCACCGGTGTCGGATCCGCGGCGGCAAAATCTCAAGGGGATCGTGATGACGGTGCAGGACATCACCCGCGAGGCAGAGCTCAACGAAGCCAAGGCTCAATTCATCAGCAACATCAGCCACGAGCTGCGCACCCCCCTCTTCAGCATCAAGTCTTTTATCGAGACCCTCTACGAGTACGGCGAGCAGATGTCCTCGGCGGAGCGGCTGGACTACCTGGAAATTGCCAACCGCGAAACCGATCGCCTCACCCGCCTGGTCAACGATGTTTTGGATTTGTCTCGTCTGGAATCGGGCAAGCAGTACCACTTTGAAGGTGTCGACATCGCGGCAGTGATCGAGCAGACTTTGCGCACCCACCAACTGCAGGCCCGCGACAAAGGGATCCAGCTGCGCAAGTTCGTCGATCCGGATCTGCCGCTGGTCTGGGGCAACTACGATCTGCTGCTGCAGGTGATGACCAATCTCCTGGGCAATGCCCTCAAGTTCACCCCCTCAGGGGGCCTGGTGACGGTACATGCCCACCTGGTGGTTCAGGCGGATGGATCCCCGCAGGCAGTGCGGGTGGCGGTGGCCGATACAGGCATTGGCATTGCCCCAGAAGATCAGGAGCGGATTTTCGACCGCTTTTTCCGTGTCGAGAACCGGGTCCACACCCTAGAGGGCACCGGCCTGGGGTTGGCCATCGTGCGCAACATCCTGGAGAAACATCGAACCCGCATCTGCCTGGAGAGCAAGCTAGAACAGGGATCCACCTTCTGGTTCGACCTGCACCTGTACACTGAAGAGGGACCGCTGGAGTTCGAGGTTCAGCCAGCCGAGACGGATCCCCCCAGTTGCGCTTGGCGGGAGCACTCCCATCAACGCTGAGGATATGAAGGGCATACCGGCCATTTTTTGGGGGTTGGGCCTCAGTTTCGCATTTTTGTGCCACACTGGTGACCTCTACCACCACCACAGGGGGGCTGGGCAACCCGCTGTTGGCCACCGGCGAAAACGTCACTTCTCTGCTGCTGGCGGTGGTGGCGGTGCTGGCCCCTTGGCTGGCAGTGCTGCTGATGGGTTTGCTGGTGTACTGGCTGGGCAAACGGGCGTTGAAACTGGGGTTCCGCAGCAGAAATGCCGCTCCCAAGTCTCAGGGATCCCCGCCGACGGCTGTTCTACACTGGAGAAGGTTTTAACTGGATGGTTTTGCCATGCCGCCTCGCTGGCCCCGGAAGCCCTCCCGTCGGGATCCCGAATTTCGCAAGCTGGATGATCGCTATACCTATGCCGCCCACCTGTCTGTTTTCCTCTGTAGCGGGTCTGGGCTGGTGTTTTTTCAGCAACTGTACCGCGCGGATTGGCCGTGGCTGGTGCCCCTGTTGGGCTGGTGGGCTTTGGGGTTGGGGATCCACAGCTTCTGGATCTTTTTTGTGGCCCGCTACCCTGTCGATGCTGGCTTGATAGAGTTCACTCCCAACGGCGATGCGCACGAGAATCCAACAGCCGCGGAGACGGATCCCTCCAGAGCCAGCTAGGACTTAGAGAGGGGATGATCCCCTTGCTTCTCAGCCAGGGGAGGTAGAAGCTCCACCTGGTCGCCGCTGCCGCTGCAGCAGCAGGGGGGAGAGGTCGCTCTCGTCGTAAATATCGCCCACCAGCTCCTCCAAAATGTCCTCCAGCGTGATCAGGCCGGTGGTGCCGCCGAACTCATCCACCACAATCCCCAGGTGTTGGCGAGAGCGCAGCATTTCCTTGAGCAACAAGCTGACCCGCTTGGTGTCCGGCACAAAAAAAGGCGGTGCCATCGCCTGGGTCACTTCGGCATTGCCTTTTTGATCGAGATAGCGCAAGGCTTGCTTGAGGTGGATGATGCCGACGATCTCGTCCTTGGATTCTCCCTGCACGGGGATGCGCGAGTAGCCCGTTTCCAAACAGAGCTTCACCACATCCTGCAGTGTTTTGTCGTGGGAGATTGTCTCCATTTTAACTCTGGGCTTGGCCACGTCCCGCGCCTGCAGCAAGTCCAAAGCCAAGGCCCCACGGAACAGCCGCCGTTTTTGCCAATCCAGCAGCCCCCGCTGCCCCAACACATCGATCAGCAGCTCCAAATCCTTGAGAGAAGCGGTGGCCGTCAGGGGGGAGAATTCCAATAGATTGAAGAGCCTGCTGACAACCCACTCAAAAGCGTCGCTAAAAGGGCGCAACAGCACCGATAGGACATGAACAGGCCGCACCACCCAGCGGAACACCCCTAGCGGATGGCTCACCGCCAAGGACTTTGGGGCTACTTCTCCAAAGAGGAGCACCACAATTGTGGTGGGCACGGTGGCGGCCAAAGCTCCAATCTGGGTTCCCAACAGTTCAATGGAGAGGGTTGTGGCCAAAGCGGCAATGCCGATGTTGACAAAGTTGTTCACCAGCAACAGGGTGGTGATCAGCCGCGAGCGCTGTTGTTGGGCCAGTCGATACAAGCCCTGTGGATCCCCTTGTTCTTCGATCAGAGATTCCAGGCGCAGGTTGTCCATGGCCGTGATGGCGGTTTCGGCGCCAGAGCAAGCTCCTGAGAGAAGCAGCAGAAAGGCCAAGAGAAAGACATTAACCATAGCGCTCCGTTCGCGACGGCGGAACGGGATACAGGTAGCATTGGCTCATCGAGAGAAAAGCGGGTCGGCCTATTTCCATCATCAACGGGATCCCCTCCGGCACCTCAACACCTCGGTGGTTTTGCCAAAGTTCATCACTCAACCCATAGCTCGGCATCCGTGCCCCCTCATCAACTGCATCTTCAACGAAAATCTTTAATGAGAAATGAGAGAGGGATCAAGCTGTTCAAACCGGCCAGCTCCCTGAAAATCATGCGGAAATCTGACTTGTCCCGTTGATTTAGTCTTGATTGAGTCAAAGCTACTGATCTAAACGGGCCGGGCCAGATCGCTCCAAAAGTTGCCGGTACAACATGACAATCTTGTCTTGCACCTCGGATTGGCTCAGGTGATCTGTGTCGATCAAGATGGCATCGGGGGCAGGCCGCAAGGGAGAGATGAGCCGTTCGCTGTCGCGGCGATCCCGCTGCTCGATTTGCGCCTTCAATTCTTCAAGGGGTACCATTTGCCCTTGAGCTTGGAGTTGGTGTTGCCGACGCTGCGCCCGCTCCCCAACAGAAGCGGTCAAGAAAACCTTCAGCTCTGCATCAGGAAAGACGTGGGTGCCGATATCCCGCCCCTCCAAGACAGCACCGCCATCCCGGCCAATGCTGCGTTGCCGCTTCACCAGCTCCTGGCGTACTCCCGGCACTGCCGCCACGTGAGAGACCCAGCGGGTCACTTCCGGAGAGCGAATGGCCTGGGTAATTTCTTCGCCATCGGCCCAGATGCGGGTCGGCTCTGTCGAAGAGGTGCCACTTTGCAGGGTGAGCTGGGTTTGGGCGGCCAGTTGGGTGAGTTGCTCGGCATCGTCCAAAGGGATCCCCCGTTGCAGTGCCAGCCAGGTGATGGCTCGATACATGGCCCCCGTGTCCAAGTACAAAAGCTGCAGCTGGGCGGCTACTGCCCGCGCCACGGTGGATTTTCCGGCTCCAGCCGGGCCGTCGATGGCGATCAGCGGGCGACGCGGGGGAGAGGTCGTGCCGGAAGAGGGCGGTGCCGCATGCTGGACTCTCTCCGGCGAGGGATCCCCTTGCTCTGGGGAAAGGAGCAGGTTGTCGATCAGGCGAGTCTGCCCCACATAGGCAGCAATGGCCAGCAGGCCCTTGTCTTCCACCCGCGGCAGCGGCTGTAGCGTTTGGGGATCCACCAATTCCAGGTACTGCAGTTGCAGCTCTGGGGTATGCTCCAGCTCAGCACGGGCGGCGGCAAGGATCCCTTCTGCTGAGGGATCCCCGGCCTGCCAATGGTCATATCCCCGACGCAAGGCCCGGTACAGCCCGGCAGCCACCTGTCGTTCAGCAGCAGAAAGGTAGCGGTTGCGGGAGCTACAGGCGAGGCCATCGGCTTCTCGCACCGTGGGGCAGGGAACAATCGTGGTGGGTATTTGCAGATCCCGAACCAAACGCTGAATGATCGCCAGTTGCTGGGCGTCTTTTTGGCCGAAGTAGGCCCGCTGCGGCTGCACCAGGTTCAGCAGTTGCAGCACAATGGTGGCTACACCGCGAAAGTGGCCAGGTCGGTGGGGGGCGCAGAGGGTCTGCAGAAGGGATTCGGGGGGCATGACCCAGGTGCGGTCGCTTCCGGTTGCGGGGTCGGCTCCCATCTCTTGCGGGTCAGGGGCAAAGACCACATCCACACCTGCTGCCTCGCACAAAGCTCGGTCCCCCTCTTCGTCGCGGGGATAGCGATCCCAGTCTTCGTTGGGGCCAAATTGCAGCGGATTGACGAAAATGCTGACCACCGTGTGGTCACACTCCTGGCAGCAGCGGCGAATCAAGCTGAGATGCCCCTCGTGCAGGGATCCCATCGTGGGCACCAAGCCGATGGTGGATCCCCGCCAATCGGCTACCTGCTCCCGCAAAGCAGCAACTGTGCGCAGCCAGTGCATTGCCATGCCACCTCAATCTCTCTCTCCCCTATGGGTTTTCTCCAACCCCCCCAAAGGCTGCTCCTACAGGCCGATCTTGTTGCTGCGTTGATACTGCCTGTAGGCTGCCACGAACAAGCCCGCCAAGGTGACCACCACCATGCCCAAGACGATCCCCAACAAAATCGGCTCGATCACAACACAGACCTCCCAGTTCAAACCTAGATCATGATAAGCCAAGCCCAAACCTATCCTCACCGTTCCTTGCCAAGGAAATCGAGGGGGGATCCCCTAATAAAATGCAGGGGATCCGCGAAGCCGTTGAGATGGCATACCCATAGCCCATGAGGTCAATTGTCTTGTCCGGGGATGGCGGAGACTTGAAGGAGTGCCTGTCCAAACTGGAAGAGCAACTGCGCCCTTTGGCAGACAAGGCCGTTCCCCTGCTGGTGGCGGACTCGCATCCAGTGCAGGTGTGGGCGGCAGTTTTGACCTGCCAACGCTTGGGGATCCCGCTGTTCCTGGGTAATCCCCACTGGGGAGAACGGGAATGGGGACAGGCTTTGGCGGATATGGGATCCGGCTGGTGCTGGCGCCAGGGCCGACTGGAAGGGGATCCCGCCCCCTTGAATCTGCGCCTGCGGGATTTGCGGGAAGCTGTGCCCAGCTCCCATTGGCCGCTGATCGGCATCCCCACGGGTGGCTCTGGCGGCCAAGTGAAATGGGCCCTGCACTCTTGGCTGACCCTCAGTGCCTCGGCCAAAGCCCACCAACAGCACTTTGCCGTCGGGCCTGTACACAGCTATTGCCTTCTGCCCTTGTACCACGTCAGCGGCTTGATGCAGGCAGTCCGCTCCTGGCTGAGCGGTGGGCAGTGGGTTGTCTGGGATTGGAAACGGCAACAGCAGGCCAAGGCTTGGGATCCCCCTTTGCCGGGGAGCTTTCTATCGCTGGTGCCCACTCAGTTGCAACGGCTGTTGCTCAGCGCCCATCCGGGAGTTTTGGAGAGCCTGCGCCAATTTCGGGCCATTTTGGTCGGCGGTGGCCCCACCTGGCCCAGCTTGCGGCAACAGGCCCGGCAACTTCACCTTCCCCTTGCCCTCACCTACGGTATGACCGAGACCGCCTCCCAGGTGTGTACGTTACTGCCAGAAGCCTTTTGGCAAGGGAGCGACAGTCTGGGTCGGCCTCTGCCCCACGCCACGCTCCAGATCCGCAGCGAAAAAGGGGATCCCCTGCCCAGCCATGCTGTGGGCTACATTCACATTCAGGCAGAGTCGCTGGCACTGGGCTACTACCCGCACCTAAGTGCTACGCACCGCTTACGCGAAGGGCAACAGCAAGGCTTTACCCCCGGCGATTTGGGCTATCTAGACCGACAGGGATCCCTCTATTGGTTAGGTCGAGCCGATGACCTAATCCTAACCGGCGGGGAAAAGGTGATGGCTGCGGAAGTGGAAGGGGAGATCCGAGCCAGCGGCTGGGTGGAAGATGTGTGCGTGTTGGGCCTACCGGATGCCGAATGGGGGCAGCAGGTGGTGGCGGTGGTCGTCCCCAAAACGGGGATCCCCAAAGAGCTGGAAATGCACCTGAAGCAACACCTAAGCCGCCAACTGAGTCCCTTCAAGCACCCCAAGCACTGGCTGTGGTGTACGGGGATCCCGCGCAACCCTCAGGGCAAAGTCAACCGCCAACAACTCCGGCAGTGGGCAGCTCAGACGTTGGGGATCCCAACGCAGGCAAGTTAGCGGGATCCCTCCCGAATGCCCAGACGGGCTAAATCTCGCTTGATTTCAAAGGCCAATTCTCGGTTGTGCGGCTCCGTGGCCAAAGCTTTTCTCAAGTAGGCTTCCGCCTGCTGATAGCGCCCCTCGTAGATCAAATGGTTGCCGAAGCGCTGGTAGGCCAACGCCAAGATGTGGATGGCCTCGCTGGAGTTGGGAAACCGTTTCAGCAGCGCCTCCGCCTGGGCCACCGCCGTGGGCAACTTCCGCTCCCGCCAGGCTGCCTTGACGCGGGCAATCCCCTCCTTGAGCCCTTCCGGATTGGGCTGCTCTGCCGATGAGGGGCCTATGCTGCGAATGACCACCCGCCTTTCGCCGGCAGCAGGAGAGCTGGGTGGAGATTGACGTTGTGCAGATTGACGTTGTGCATCGTAGCGCCGCCGCTGCTCAGGGTCGCTCAGCACTTGGTAGGCTTGGTGGATTTGTTGGAAACGCTCTCGGGATCCCTCCCCTGCCACATCAGGGTGAAACTGCCGCGCCAACCGTCGAAACGCCTGTTTAATCTCTTCAATGTCCGCTGCAGGAGATAGGTTCAGGATCGCGTAGTAATCCATAAACGGTGGCGCAACTAAGGGATCGGGAAAAGACCTGGCCAAAAACCAGCTCTAGTCTATCGCTGCGGCCCCGGCTTGACCAAGGGATCCCACCAAGCGCTTGGTTCTCCCGCTTCCCTCAGCAGCAGGGATCCAGTGTTAGACTTTGCCCAAGTTGTTTGGAGCCTCCATTCCGGCCTATCGAGGATCCCTTCCTGTTGCCCAACTTCATTGCAACTTGGCTTTTCTATTTCTATCTGTTATGAGTGAAGCACTTCATCAAGCTCTTGCCAATCGAGATCTAAAACAATTATTGGCCCATTTGCAGCGGGGGGAAGATGTAAATGCTGTCGATGCTCAGGGAATGACCTTGCTTCATAAAGCGACACTCCTTGGCGATTTGGAACTGTTGGATTTGCTCTTGGCCCATGGCGCTTCTCCCAATGCCTTGGATCCCACAGGTGCCACCCCTCTCCATTTGGCTGCCGCCAGCGGTCAGGTCAAGCTGGTGGAGCGTCTCTTGAGGGCAGGCAGCGATATCGATCTCCCAGATAACCATGGCTATACCCCTCTCCAGCAGGCTGCTTTAACCGATCAGGTAGAAGTAATCGGTCTGCTCATCCAAAAGGGAGCCAACACCGGTCGTGTTCTCCACTGGGCCACAGCCACCGGTCGAAAAAGCATTCTGGCCCGCCTACTATCCAAGGGAGCGCCGGTGGATGCCACTGACGAAACAGGCCGAACCCCTCTGCATGAAGCCGCCACCCGAGGGGATTTGGGCATCGCTCGCTTTTTGCTCTTGTACGGGGCCAATGCCAATGCGCGCAACCGATTCGGGGCGACACCGATGCACTGGGCTGCTTGGGAAGGACACATCGAAATCCTGGAGCTTTTGCTGGAAAATGGAGCCGAACTAAACCCTCGCAATGAAGATGGGCATACCCCCTTAGCCTATGCACAAAAACGCCAACACAGGCTGGCTGCTCAATGGTTACAAGATCGAGGAGCAACTCTTTAGCTTAGTATCAAGTTTGGCATAGAGAGTAAAACAAAAGTTAATGAAAATGCTGCTATTTCAAGTCATAGGGTATTTGGTCTTCCTCCCTTCTCATGAGATGGGGTTTGAGAGTGAGGGTAACCCCTACAGAAAAAAGGAGAGAGGCTGTTAGGCTTTCCTCCCTCCAGTCTCTTCGTCGCGGTTAGCGTTAACGCCAGCTAGATTCTAACTGATTCTTCCACCTGATTCAACTTTTTTCTAGAGTTTCTCTTGAGCCCAACATAAATTTTTGAACGACAAAACAAGACATAGGACAGACAGTTTGTCCCAAAAGGTTGGTCTTTTTCCTTAGCTTCTGACAAGTTTGCAAAGGAAACTAGAGCAGCAATCTTTGTATTCGGTCTTGTCTTCCGGTTCCCGAAGCCAGATTGCCCCCTTCCAAAGCCATAACCCTCAGCCGCTGTTGCTCCTTTACACTGCCACCTCCACAGATTGACATGAGCAAGCAAAAAATCTCTCTATCAACTGATTCTGACTCTCATTAGCACAGAACCTTGCTTAGCCTTGGAGAGGAGAAAAAGGGATCCCTGCTGACGCAGATGGCCAGCTCTGCCAGCACAGGATCCCTGCCACATCCAAGACAAGAGAGGAAGACTGATGGATATGACTCCACCACTCAACTGAGTAACAGCATAGCTTTATTGAGATTGAATCGCAATACCTAGCCAACGTAAGAGGAAATGTTCTTGACAAAACTGCTTCAAGTAGTCGTTTCAAGTTAGGGTGAGACGCTTGGGCTACTGAGGAGAGCCTTCTGATTCCCTGTATTCAAGGCTTTAGGTGTGGGTGCAGTGTCCCAGTTTGAATCGAAAT
>NZ_JANSHV010000241.1:0-1395 GCF_047461775.1 Synechococcus sp. R6-5 | reverse complement strand
TCTTTTCCTCACACCTTTTTGGCTGTAGGGATGTCTTCTAGAGGTAACCAATTGCCTAACTCAAGAACAAGTCTGGCAACTGCGGACTTCGGTGAAGACATGATGTGGAGATTATGATACAGCCGAAGTCCACATCCTCTTGCTGTCCGGCCTGCCCTACAGTTAATGCGGTGTCCCCACATCTGTGGCCAAGACATGGGTATCTGTTCCCGCCATTCTCACACCTACACCGAGCCTGTGGCAAAGACCTGGGCAGATCTCACGCAGTGCGCTTTTTGTAGCCCATGGCCTCGTCTTAAGCTCAACCTCAAGCTCTTCAATGCCAGCATCCTTATCCCCACAGAGGAGTTGATTATTCTTATTCAATGAAGGGATCCACCGTAGTGGATCCCTGCCTGGCAATTTGGCTGTAAGCGTGAGGAGCTAGGAACTAGAAAGTAAACACAGCTCGCAAAGCCCCCACGCCAATGGTTGGGTCGTTGTCTCCAGGTCTGCCGCCATTGGGGTTGCTCACAAAGTAGGCAGCAGGCGTTAGAGTAATGTACTCGTTGACCGGGAAGCTGTAGTAGACGTCCACAACGAAGGGGCGAGTATCCCACACTCCGTCGTTGTCTGTGGTCACGATTGGCTGCCCAAATACAATCCCACCTTTGGCACCCTCCACGAAGAGGTCGGGGAAAACAAAGCCAAGGAGGAAACCGTTAAAGTCTTCCTCTCCCGGATCCACAGTGCCAGCCGGTACCACATTGGGCAGGTTGTAATCCACATTGCCAGCCGTAAACCAGCCAGACAAGGTAATGCGAGGGCTGATCTCCCAGTTGGCTGCGAACGTAAAAGCATTCACCCGTGCAGAGACATCTACCCGAGTTCTTCTTACCGGTCCACGGAAGAGACTTTTACCCGTGGCCAGGAAGGTGGGGCCGTCGTTCGCCTGCTGCAGGTAGGTGGAAGCAAACTGAAGGTAAAACTCCAAGCCCTTGGTTGGCAAGAAGCCCAGCTCGACGGTGTGAGCGCTATCATCACCTGTCAAGCCACTGTCGCCAAAGCCTCTCCCCAGAGCTTGACCTCTTCTGGTGCTGTAGGCGTAGGCTAAACGAAACTGGTCGCTCAAACGGTAGCGAAAACCAAATAGGGTTCCGCTGGGCACATCTGCCGTAGAGTTGGGAGCATCGGCAAAGTCCGACAGGGCATCAAAGGGCGTGCTGTACTGCAGAACGCTCGACACTCCCGTACCCGTAATGCCCGTGTAGATAGTAGCAGCGCGGTCGAAAGCAGGGAATTGATAAACCAGCTGGGCAAGGGTGAAGGTACCACCCGCACCCCCCTGGAAGCCAACGCCTGGGTCACCCTCAAAGAAGGTGGTTACCGCATCGCGAGCTTGGAGACGAATGCGCA
>NZ_JANSHV010000240.1:0-14866 GCF_047461775.1 Synechococcus sp. R6-5 | reverse complement strand
GGATCGATCCCAAAGGCAAACGGCGGGTCTATGAGCGCATCATCCAAACCCCTGGCGGAAAATCTGCTGCTGCTGCCGTGGCTCCCGCTTCCGCGACCAAGGGATCCCTTTCTGGCACCCGCCTCAGCGCCGAGGTGGTGGCTCAGGTGCAGCAGTTGCTCAGCCAAGGCTACCGCATCGGCACCGAACATGCGGACAAGCGCCGTTTTCGCACGTCTTCCTGGCAAAGCTGTAGCCCCATCGAGGCCACCCAAGTGCCGCAAGTGGTGGCAGCTCTGGAAGCCTGTCTGGAGGAACATCGCGGCGAATACGTCCGCCTGCTGGGTATTGACCCAAAAGCCAAACGGCGAGTGCTGGAGCAGATCATCCAAACCCCTTGAGGGATCCCAGCTTTTTTTGACCTCTGTTGGTTCAAGCCCAACCCCCCAGCGATGAGGAGCACTTTGTTGGCCTCTACTTTGCCCAACTCCATGACGCTCCGCGCCTTGCCTGGCCAGAACGACGAAACTCGCTATTTTGTCAGTGGTGAGGTACAGGTGGAAGCCGGGGCGGGGATTGGGGCAGGGGTGCTGCTGCGGGCCAACCCCGGCTGTCGAATTCACATCGGGCGCGGCGCGTGTATCGGCATGGGATCCGTTCTGCACGCCTGTGGGGGATCCCTCATCGTGGAGGCGGGAGCAACCTTGGGAATGGGGGTGCTGGTGATCGGGCAGGGCACCATCGGCGAAAACGCCTGCATCGGCTCAGAAACCACAGTGCTGAATTGTTCGGTGCTCAGCCAAGCGGTTATTCCCCCCGGCTCGCTGCTCGGGGATCCCACCTATGGTTTCGATCTCCAGGAGGCGGGCGGCAACAAGCCCATCCCGGCAGAGCCCTCGCCGGCGGCAGTGGAAATGGCTCCAGAGATGTCGCCTGAGCCGTCTCCCCCACCCAGTTCTCCGGTGGCCAATGTTGAAAAGCAAACCCGCCGTTGGCACCAAGAAAAATCCGACTCCCCAGAGACCAAAACCCATAAGCTCAATGGGATCCCTGGCCATTGGGAATTGGATCGCCTCTTGAGCAAGATTTATCCCCATCGACAGGTGCTCTCCTCTGGGGATGGCCGGCTCTGATGGCTAAACTGGCATGAGTGGTTAGGATGCCGATGTCAACCTCTCTGGGCCTGATTCAGACGCGCAGCTTTCCGGTCATTGTGCGCATTGCTGACGCCATGACCAAATCGGCAGGCGTGACACTGATCGGCTTTGAGAAAACCTCGGGGGGCTACTGCACAGCCATTGTGCGGGGGGGAATTGCCGATGTGCGCATTGCCATTGAGGAGGGCATTGAGCTGGCCCGCCAGTTTGACCAAGAGGAGATCTCCAGTTTGGTGATCCCGCGCCCCCTGCCCAACTTGGAAGTGGTACTGCCGATCAGCAGCAAGCTGTCTCAACTGGCACAAAACCGCGGCTACAGCCGCCTCAGTAACTTGGCCGTGGGCCTGCTGGAAACTCGCGGCTTCCCGGCAATGGTGGGAGCTGCCGATGTCATGCTCAAAACCGCGGATGTCCAACTGGCGGCCTACGAGACCATTGGGGATGGCCTATGTACGGCCATTATCCGCGGTACAGTGGCCAACGTGGCCATTGCCATCGATGCCGGCATGTACGAAGCAGAGCGCATTGGGGAATTGCACGCGGTGGCAGTGATCCCCCGCCCTCTGGACGAACTGGAGCAAGCGCTGCCCGTGGCCAGTTGTTTTGTTGCTCAACCGGTTACCCTGCCGGTAACCCTTCCTCAAGTTCAGGAACAGGAGGTGCAGCGCAGCGATACAGCCGTAGAGCGGATCCCTGTTTATCTGGAGCCGCCTGAAACTCCCTAGCCCCCTGAGAAACCCATCTGTTGCCCAAGAAAGCCGAGCAGGGCAGAGGGGAAAAATGCTAGGCTACTGGAAGACCTGGGTCCGTGCAGCTCCGACGCCCAAACCGTGTCAGGATCGGAAGATAGCAGCACCACGGGATGCTCTGAGCAGGCGCGTCAACCCGGGTCGCCCTTTGCAGCCCTACTTCTCTCTGCTGGGTTCTCTCCTCCTTGCCCTAGCAGCGCATTACACTATGTCCGAAACAGACAATCCCCTCGCCAACTGGGCTCAAAAAGCCTTTTACTTCGGCATGGGTTTGGCGGCTGTGGCGGCGGATAATGCTGCCAAGGTGGCCAGCAAAGCGGGTATCCGTCTGATGGAGTTGCGCAAGCAGGCGCAAGCTTTGGTGGACGAGCTGGTGGAGCGGGGGGCGATGACCGCTGAAGAGGCGCGGGCTTACATGGATGCCATCGCCGCCAACGCCAACCGCAAGGGAGAAGACAGACAAACTGCCGGTCCCCGCAAGATCACCATTGATGACATTAGCGATACCGAGGGCGAGGCAGGCACGGCCATCGAACTTTCGGAAGCGGCCCGTCTGCGCCAGAAGATCGCCGAATTGCAAGCTGAGTTGGATCGCCTCAAGGGCAAATCTTGAGCGGAAGGACAGCCCGGCAGGAAGGTAGGAATGCATTGCTTCCTAGCTCCTCTCCCCTTTTGCATAGCGGAAGCGGTACCGCAGAGCACTTGGGAAGTGTCTCAACCTAACTTGAAATGACCCTAAAGATTGAGGCTACCGTCAGGTGGATCGTCTCTGTGAAGTGTTAGGGATCCTCATCCTTGTAGAGCGAGGAGCAGGTCAAGCTGATTCATTTCCAAACTGCAGAAAAGATAAGGGCGTCTGCCGGGTGGGCAGGAGCGTCTCAATCGAGTCTCAATCAAACTGGGTTGAGTTTGAGCTCAGGCAGCAGGAATGAGGATCCCGTCTTCCGAGAGAAACCGGGAGCTGAGAAAGGGACGCAGCGCCTTGGGAATGCGAATCGAGCCATCCGGCTGTTGGTGATTTTCGAGCAGGGCAGCCAGAGAGCGCCCCACCGCCAAGCCAGATCCGTTCAGGGTGTGGACAAACTGGGTGCCTTTCTGGCCGGCTTCTTTGTAGCGCAGGTTAGCACGGCGGGCCTGAAAGTCCCAGCAGTTGGAGCAACTGGAGATCTCGCGGTATTGATTTTGGGAGGGGAACCACACCTCCAAGTCAAAGCAGCGGGCTGCCGCAAAGCCCAAATCGCCGCTACACAGCTCCACCACCCGGTAGGGCAGCTCCAGCATCTGTAAGATGGCCTCGGCATCCTGCACCAGCTTCTCGTGTTCGGCTTCCGATTGATCTGGGCGAGTGACCTTGACCAGCTCCACTTTTTGAAACTGGTGCAACCGGATCAGCCCCTTGGTGTCGCGGCCATAGCTGCCCGCCTCACGGCGAAAACAAGGGGTGTAAGCACAGAAGTAAAGAGGGAGGGACTCCGCAGGGATTACCTCATCCCGGTACAGATTGGTAAGGGGAACTTCCGCCGTCGGGATCAGCCACAGGTCGTCGTCAGCACAGCGAAAGCTGTCTTCGGCAAACTTGGGCAACTGCCCCGTCCCCTGCAAAGCGGCGCTGTTGACCAAAAAGGGCGGGATCACCTCGGTGTAGCCGGCTGCAACGTGGCGCTCCAGCATCATGGCAATCAAAGCCCGTTCCAGGGCCGCGCCCGCCCCTACCATAGCCACAAAGCGGCTTTGGGCCACTTTGACCGCACGGCCAATCTCCAGCAACCCTAGTTTTTCGGCAATCTCGTCATGGGGAAGGACAGGATGGGCAGGTTTCAGCTCCTCACCCCAGCGACGCACCTCTACATTGTCGGTCTCATCTCGGCCAACCGGCACGCTGGGCAGGGGCAAATTGGGCAGGGTGAGCAGCCGAGCGCGAATCTCCTCTTCCAGCTCTCGTTCCCGCTGCTCCAGTTGGGCGATCTCGGCCTTGAGATCCACCCCCCGCTGCCGTAGGGCCGCCACTTCGGGGCCCTGGGGATCCGCCCCCTGGCGGAGGATCTCGCCGACTTTTTTGCCGAGGCTGTTGCTTTCGGCCTGCAGGGAGCCCTTGCGGGCCTCCAACTGCCGCCGCTCCCGATCCAACTGCAGGATCCCGTCCAGATCGACTGTGGCCCGGCGATTTTGCAGGGCTTGGCGTACTTGTTCAGGGCGATCCCGCAGCAGCTTCAGATCCAGCACAGAGATGGTCTACCCTCAGCTCCAGATATCCGACCTATTTCTTTAGCCAGCTAAACATGGCCCGCAGCTCCCTGCCCACCTGTTCAATGGGGTGTTCGGCCTCGCGGCGCCGCATCGCAGTAAGCCCTGGCTTGCCGGCCTGATTTTCCAAGACAAATTCACGGGCAAATTGGCCGCTTTGAATCTCGGCGAGGATGCGTTTCATCTCGGCGCGGGTTTGCTCCGTGATGATGCGGGGGCCACGGGTGTAGTCGCCGTATTCTGCCGTGTTGGAGATGCTGTGGCGCATTTTCTCCAAGCCCCCCTCGACAATGAGATCCACGATCAGCTTCACCTCGTGCAGGCACTCGAAGTAGGCCAGTTCCGGCTGGTAGCCCGCTTCCACCAAGGTTTCAAACCCCGCTTTGATCAGAGCCGTCAGCCCACCGCAGAGCACCACCTGCTCGCCAAAGAGGTCGGTTTCGGTCTCTTCCCGGAAGGTGGTTTCCAAAATGCCGGCCCGCGTGCCACCGATGGCTTTGGCATAGGCCATGGCCCGCTCCCGTGCCATTCCCGAGGCATCTTGATAGACGGCAAACAGGCAGGGCACCCCTTCCCCCGCTTGGTAGGTGCGCCGCACCAAGTGCCCAGGGCCTTTGGGGGCAACCATGATGACATCCACGTCTGCCGGCGGCTGGATCTGCCCGAAGTGAATGTTGAAGCCGTGGGCAAAGAGGAGCACGTTCCCCGGCTGCAGGTGGGGACGGATTTCGCCCTGGAAAACGGCCTTTTGCACTTCATCGGGCAGCAAAACCATTACCCAATCGGCGGCAGCGGCAGCATCCGCCACCGTTTTGACCATTAAGCCGTCTTGCTCGGCTTTGGGCCAGGAAGGGCTGCCAGGGTAAAGGCCAACGATGACCTGGACACCGCTATCGCGCAAATTGAGGGCGTGGGCGTGGCCTTGGCTGCCGTAGCCGATGACGGCAACGGTTTTATCGGCCAAAGGCTCCAGGTTGGCGTCGGTGTCGTAGTAGAGGCGGGCCATGGTCGAGCAGGGCGTGAGCAGGTGCTTGACTAGGATAGCAGGATTGGATCCAACTTGCTGACCTCAAGCGCCGTGATGAACAGTTTTCACCCACCTTAGGCGCTTGGGCTGTACACACATGCGAGCGGTTGTGGCGATCATAACCGGCAGCCAGTGGAGCATGTAGACCAAGCCCAGGGCGGTGTGCCACCAAAGTCGCCGTCCGCGCAAGCCCTCCACCTGGCGTAGCCCCCGGTAAAAAGCCACCGTCAGGCAGCCCATCACCAGCGCGTTCAAGGGGAGCAGCACCGAGGAGTGGCCCGCCAACAGCACCCAGAGGGTGTCGGGAACCAAGGCCATCGGCAGCAAGTACTGAGAAATAAAGAAGGCCCAGAGATCTACTGTTTTGGCCATCCCCATGCGGCGACTGAGGATCCCTGGCCAGTAGTCGAGATAGCGCTGGTAGCCCCCTTCCGCCCAGCGGCAGCGCTGGTGCCAGAGACTTTTCCAAGAGGTGACCCCTTCTTCGACGATGGCCGGCTCCGTCAGAAAGGCGATATCTACGCCCGCCAGGTGCAGCTTGAAGGTGAGATCCAGGTCGTCAGTGAGGGTGCTCTCATTCCAGCCGCCGCACTTTTCCAAGACATCTCGCCGCACCAGTTGGCCATTGCCGCGTAGCTCGCCAATGCCCCTCACGGCCACGCGCTGCTGCTGAAAATAAGCGTCGGAGGCCATTTCCGCCACCTGCCCCAGAGTCCAGAAGTTGACGTTGGGGTTGCTCAGGGCCTTGCGCACCTGGACAGCGCCTACCGTCCGTCTGCTGAAACGGCTGCGCAGGCTGCTCACTTGAACAAACAAGGGCAGAGTGCGGGCAAGAAAATCCGAAGGCACCACAGCATCGGCATCGCAGACCAGGATGATCTCCCCTTGGGTGAGGGGCAGTACCTCGTTGAGGGCGCCGGACTTACCCCCGCCCCGCCCCGGCTGCCGCCGGTAAACCCGCAGATGCGGGATCCACTTTTGGGCTTCCCGCAGAACTTCAGGGGTGGCATCGCTGCTGTTGTCGTCGATGGCCCACAGCTCCAGATGGCTGGTGGGGTAACGGAGCTGGGTCAAGCTGTGCAACAGCCGTGGGAGCACTGCGCTCTCGTTCTTGGCCGGGATCAACACAGCCACACGGGGCAAGGCCAGCCCCCCCAACTCGTCACCGAACTTAGCAAGACCGCTCTGCCCATCCGGTTGCATCGGCAGGACGGAGTCATTGCTGTTATCTGCTGACCTGGGATCCCGGCGGGTCGCAGCGGCAGGAGGAAGTCTCAGAGGGGGCAGGGAGGTCGCCGGTTGCAGGCGAAATAAGCGGCTAATGTGGATCACCATGAACGTGGCCAAACCAACGGTGATCCAACGGGCCGTCGGCACCACATGCATCAGGCTGACCAACCCCCACACCATGGCCAGAACCAGCAGAGCCTTGAGACGGCGGCGCTGGGCCGAGGTGAGCAACCAATCGGGAAGATGAAGATCCTCGAGAGGCTCTGGCTCTGACCAGACGAACTCAGACATGGGAATCCTCCCCCGGGCGGCAATGTTACCCAACCTCGCCAGCCTGTGCGAGCGTTAACCCAAAGGCTGTTAAGAGGTTGTTACCTATTGTCACCCATTGTGTTGGCGAAACGGAGTTCTCGAGAACCTACAGGCGAGAAAAATTGGGGATCCCGACTGCCGCTTCTCCGGCAAGGGGGTGAGTAGCCTATGGGTTACCGCGAATCTCTTTGATCACCCCATCTTCCAGAAGGATCTCGACCTGCATTTTCTGGATCAGGTTGTCTCCTTTTTGGACTCGGAAGAAGCTCTCCACATTGCCCTGCAGCACTTCTTGGTTAAGCTCCAGGGTGCTCAGTTGGTTGATCTGCTGCAACAGTTGGTTTTTCTGATCCAAGAGCCGGATCTTCTGCTCATTCACGCGGCTTTTCACCGCTTCCACCTGTTGGAGCACTTGGGGGCTGTTGGGGTTGGGGCTCTGTTTCTCCAGTTCGGCAATAGCCCGCTTGCCCTGAAACTCCAGCTGTTGCATCTGAGCATCGGTGGCTTCGATCTGCCGCTCTAATTGCTCCTGCATTTCCTTTTTCCAAAGGGGTGTGACCACCACCTTAACGGGAATGTTGCGTTTGAGCAGTAATTGAGTGCCGTTGCTGACGTTGTTTTCTTCCATAAGACTCATCCAGGCAGACGACCAACCAAACCAGGGGCTTGTGCCCATTGTAGAAAGCTCCCCTCAAAAGCTCTGGGGTTGGGGAAGAGGAGCTTGACAGACCGGATCCTCCCCCGCCGAGCCGGAGAATCCATCTACTTATCCTACCGGCTGGGATCCCTGCGGTAAAGTCTTGATTTCGGGAAACTGCAATTTTGGTTAAGGATCTTAAAGGCCGCCGCCTTGCCCTGGCACAGATTCGGCTAGCGTGAGAGACAGTGTTCTTTTTTGCGGCAGCCATGAGCGAACGGGCCTCGACCCCTTCCAAACCCTCTGCTGGGATCACCAAGCCGGTGCGGATTGCCTCTCGAAAAAGCGAGTTGGCTTTGGTGCAGACCCAGTGGGTGATGGGTCAGTTGCAAGAACACCATCCGGGATTACCCCTGGAGCTCAACACCCTTTCCACCCAGGGAGACATCATCCTGGATGTAGCCCTGGCCAAAATTGGGGACAAAGGTCTTTTTACCAAGGAATTGGAAGTTAGCCTGCTCAACGGCAGCAGCGACTTGGCGGTACACAGCCTTAAAGACTTGCCCACTCGCCTGCCGGAGGGCTTGGTGTTGGGGGCGATCACGCGGCGGGAGGATCCCCTGGATGCTTTGGTGGTGGGGGAAAAGTTCCGGGATTACCGACTGGCCACCCTGCCAGAGGGGACGGTGATCGGCACTTCATCGCTGCGGCGGCTGGCCCAACTGCGCCATGCCTTTCCCCACTTGCGCTTTAAGGACGTGCGGGGCAACCTCAACACCCGCCTGGCTAAGCTGGAGCGGGGAGAGTACGATGGCCTGATTTTGGCGGTGGCCGGCTTGAAGCGTCTGGGCAAAGCCGACCGGATCCACGAGGTGTTGGATCCCAGCGTGTCTCTGTACGCGGTTGGGCAGGGATCCCTGGGAATCGAGTGTCGGCAGGGAGATGAGCGGATTCTGGAGCTTATCCGACCCTTGGCCGATGCGGAGGCCACAGCCCGCTGCTTGGCAGAGCGAGCTTTCCTGCGGGCTTTGGAAGGAGGGTGTCAAGTGCCCATTGGCGTTCACAGCCAAGTCCGAGGGGAGGAGCTGCACCTAACCGGTATGGTGGCCGAGCTGGATGGCCGGCGGCTCATCCGCGATACTCAGACGGGATCCACCGCCGATCCCGAGGCAGTGGGGATGGCTCTTGCAGAAAAGCTAAAACAGCAGGGGGCCGACGAGATTTTGCAAGCCATTTTTGCCCAGGCCCGCCGTTAGGCTTTCCTATTTTTTCTGAGTAGGCTTTGAGAACTTCAGCTAGGGTCAGCTGAAGAAAAGGGGGAACAATGAAGTCACCCCTACGTGAATTGCACTCAAATGGGAAATTCGCATTCGCAGCAGCAGTATCTAAGCTCTAGCTCAGCTTGCAAAACCGCAAACTTTGTAAATTCTTGTGAATTCCAGCTCAATTCCAGCTTTTTCCTTTGCTTGATCATGTAGCGGGGCTTGGCTTCCTAGAAGGGCAAGAATTAGAGACGGGAGAAAATCCG
The DNA here is from genome assembly GCF_047461775.1 of Synechococcus sp. R6-5. NCBI lineage: Bacteria > Bacillati > Cyanobacteriota > Cyanophyceae > Synechococcales > Synechococcaceae > Synechococcus > Synechococcus sp. R6-5. The sequence goes on along the minus strand of NZ_JANSHV010000240.1, from coordinate 6,003 downwards.
CCGCTCAAATTTCAGCCCCAGCCAGATTACCCCGATCCCACAGGCCACCAACACCGCCGACTTGGCCAACAGGCCGGTTGGGTACTCGAAAAAGCGGGTCAGCACCACCAGGGTTAGCCCCAACAGTCCCTGCCAGAAGCGCCCCCGCCGCCCTTGCTGTAGCCCTTCCCAGCAGAGCACTGCTGACAGCCCCAGCAACAGCAAGGTCACTATCCAGGGGGCAAAGAGGACCAAGGCTGCTCCTGCCGTCACGTTCAAAGGCACAGCGCTGCCGATCCCCAGCAAAAGCGCCAAGGCAACCAGAGAAATCAGAACAGCAGCATCCTTCAGCCAAGACGAAACGGGCTGGGATCTCTTCTCCTGCCAACCCTGCCACCAGCCCCAGCCCGTCAGCAGCAGCAACCCCACTGCCGACAAGCTCGCCCAGGGATCCCCAACGTTCCAGAGGGGATCCTCGGAAAGATCGACCCACGTCCCGACAAAGCTCCAGACATAGAGCAGGACACCCAGCCCCAGCAGAGCCAAGTTCTGGGCTGTCGGGGCCAAATCCAAGCCTTGCTCCAGCTCGCCGGGAAGCTCTGGATCCCTTCCTTCAGTTAAAACCCGGCTTAGCCAAGGCTTATGGCGTTGGTGCCACAGACCCAACCCCCACACAACTGCAACACCAAGCAGATGCAAAAGGGTTAAACCTTGGAAAGAGCTGCCCAAACGCTCGGCTAACCCTTGCAACGCCAGGCCAAAGTTCACCACGGCCAGGGCAAAAACCCAGCGAGAGCAACACCAATAGGCCAGAGGAACCAGCAGGCCCAGGGTCAACCAAGGATAGAGGAAGTTGACAGTCCCCCAATCCACGAAGTCGGCTACCATCCCCAAGCCCAGCAGAAGGCAGGCCAGTACACCGCTGGGGCTGTGACGCAAGCCGTAGGCCATGGCCAAACCGCCCATCCCCCAGGCCCAAAACAAGCCTGCCGCAGATCCCCCAAGCTGAACCCACTGCGCCATCAGGCCAATACAGGCTCCCAGGGTCAGTTCACCGGCTATCAGCAGGGCGCTGCCCAGCCGTCGGGATCCCTGCTGCCAAACCTGGAAGCCAGCCACCTGCAGCCCTACCATGAGGGCCAAGCACCCCCAGGCTCTTGCCCAGCGGGGAATGGCAGCCCAGTTGGCCGCCACAAAGGAGATCACCCCTAGGCCCACCAGAACTGCGCCAAACAGCAGAAGCACCAGGGCAAATCGCCCGCCGGCTGAGCGTTGCAAACTCTCCAGTTGGTAATACTCCCGCAGGCGATCCCGTTGGGCAGGTTCGATCAACCCCTGCTCCACCCAGGCATCCAGCAGGTTGGCCAGTTGGCGGCGGAAACGCTCGCCGGGGTAGGGGGGGCGGGGAGAGGTCATGGCGGGATCCCGACAAGCGAAAGGAGGCTCGGGCGTTAAAGGAGTGGGATCGCTGAGGCGATTATAGTCCCTCACCCCTGGCTCCTCTCCCTCTAGGAGAGAAGGAATTGGGATCCCACTGCCTGAAGCACCCGCTGCAACACCTCTTGATAGCCAGCCACCGGATCCCCCAGATCAAAGCGAAAGAGATCTTTATCCAGCACCCGCGGCTCAGATCCCCCCCGATCCCAAAGACGGCAGGTATCGGGGCTAATCTCGTCGGCTAGCAGGATCTCTCCCTTCTCGTCCAGGCCAAACTCCAGCTTAAAGTCCACCAACTCTAGGCGGCAGCTTCGCCAGAAAGCCTGCAGATGGTTGTTGATGGCCAAAGCCAGGGATCCCAAGCGCTCCACCTGCTCCGGCGTGGCCAACTGCAATAGGCGGATGTGATCTGGGGTCACCAAGGGATCCCCCAAGGCATCGTTTTTGTAATAGAACTCCACCAGCGGCGGCTCGATGGGAAGGCCCTGCTCCAGGCCCAGCCGTCGGCAGAGGCTACCCGCTGTGCGGTTGCGCACCACCACTTCCAAAGGCAGGATGTGCAAGGCTCGCACCTGCATCTCGGTGGGGCCGGTTTGGGCCAAGAAATGGTTGGGGATCCCTTGCTGCGCCAGGTAGGCAAACACATGGCTGGAGACGGTGCAATTCACCTCTCCCTTGCCGGCGATGGATCCCCGCTTTTGGGCGTTGAAGGCCGTGGCGTCGTCTTTGTATTGGCAAAGATAAACCCTGGGATCGGCAGTGCGGTAGATGCGCTTGGCCTTGCCCTCGTAGAGCAGCTCTTGGGGGGAGAATGGCATACGCTAACCCCTAGTATCCGGCCAGCCGTCCGCGGATCCCTTGCCAGAAGGTGATGGCCAAGATGCGCAGATCCAGCCACAGCGACCAGTTTTGCACATAGTAGAGATCATACTGGGTGCGGCGGGCAATGCTGGTATCTCCCCGCAGGCCGTGGATCTGGGCCCAGCCGGTGAGGCCACTTTTTACCAAATGCCGATCCGGATACTTGGGGATCTCCTGGCTAAACTGCTCGACAAAGTAGGGCCGCTCTGGGCGGGGGCCCACTAGGCTCATTTCCCCTTTCAGGACGTTCCACAGTTGGGGCAGCTCGTCCAGGTTGGTGCGGCGCAAAAAGGCTCCTATCTTGGTTCGGCGCGGATCCCCAGGGCGCGTCCAGCCCGGCTGGCCGGCTGCCTCAGCATCCACTCGCATGGTGCGGAACTTGGCAATCCAAAAGCGACGCCCGTCCAAGCTCACCCGCTCTTGCCAATACAGAATGGGGCCAGGACTGCTGCAGGCTACCAGCAGGGCAATAATCAAAAACAGAGGGCTAAGCAAGATCAGGCCCAGGGAAGCTCCTAGGATGTCTACAGCTCGCTTGAGGAACCGGTTGTGGGCGTAGCGCAAAGGGGGCTGACGCAGAGTTAGCAGCGGGATCCCGTCGAGAGACTGCAGGCTGAAGTTCACCGTTAAAAAACTTAAGATATCCGGCACCAAGCGCACCTGCACCGACAACGCTTGCAAACTGAGCAACAGAGGAGCAGTTGCCAGCTCCGGTTGCCCAAACCACACCTCCTGCACTTCTGGGTGGGCTTGCAGATAGGCAATCAAATGGACCAGATCCAGACGCTCAAGAGCCGACCAGGAAGGCTCAAGCTGACTGCACAAGCAGGAGAGGGTTCCTCGGGATGAGCCGGACAGAGTCCTGTCGGCAGACTTAACCCCGTCAGAGGTAGGGCGGGCGGTGTTCAGTACTGGATATGAATCTTGACAGGGATCCCCATCCTGGGACGGGAGATCTTCCCCGCAAGAGCCTTGCTCTACGCCTGCCCAGGCGACTACCTGGAAGCCCAACTGCGGGGATCGCTGCAATCGCTCCAACACTTCCGCCAACACCGACCAGGATCCCACCCAGATGACCTGCCGCCGACCGTAGCCCCTAGAGCACAACCAGCCCATGCCCAGCCGCAACCCCACCCGTACCAAAGTCAAACTCAGCAGAGCCAACAAGCCGGCGTAGCCCACCACCAGCCGCGACAAAGAGACCGAGCGAACGAAAAAGGCCCCTGCCAGCACCAAACCAAACGTCAATCCCAACCCCACCAGCAAACTGGCCCATTCTTCAAAGCGAGACAAGCGCTTCGACTCACCGTATCCGCCTAAGCCCGCCTGAATGCCCCAATAACTGAGGGCGGTCAACAATCCCAAGGCCGCGTAGACATCCCAAGGCAAGAGCTGATGAGGACGCAAGCTGCGCAGCCAGTAGCCCGCCCCAAAGGCCAACCAAATACAAAGGCCATCGCCAAAACAGGCCAAGGGCACCCACAAACGATGCAGATCCAGACGAGTTTTATAGCCGCGTTCGGCCAAGGGTTATCTCCTTCGGCATCAAGACTGTTGACAATCTTACAGAAAAGATTGTGCATCTGAGGCTATTGGACAAGATCAGTGTTGACCAAAACTTGAATGGGTAGCCCTCACCAGATAATTCTATTGACGGCCCTTCCCAGCTTCAAAGGACTTCATGCTGCTGACACAAAATAAGTTCTTTAAGTAATTGGGATCCTCATCATGCAAGAGATAAAAATCCCTGTTGAGTGGGTTAAGTACCGTCGGAAAAGGCTGTTGTAGAAACTACCAGAATTGCAGACATTGGATGTCGAAACATGAGAGTTTAAGCAATGATCAAAGTGCAGTCTGAGAACAGCAATGATGACAGGATACTACGATTTCGTTGCCGGGCCGGCTACTGCCAGCAGAGATACACCGAAGGGCAGAGAAAACTTAGGTATCAGATAGGCTTCTGCAGCAAAAATACCCGTCAGCAGTCGATTGAGCCAAAGCGGCGGCATTTTCAGATCTTGGCTTTCCCTCAGGCGAAGCACTTTCTGCATTATGCGGATCCCTGAAATGATTGGGAAAAGAAAACTGTTGAAGAAAACAAGGGTATAAACTTCTAGACCTGAGCTTTTAAGCAACGACAAAAGTTGCCCGCGGGTATATCGTCTCTTGTGATGATTAAGCTCATCATGTAAACTCCACAGCCACGGATAAGCCGGAACAGTTACAACTAAGTAGCCAGATGGGGTTAACCTTTGACTGAGGGCTAGGAGAGCTTCTTTGTCATTCTCCAGATGCTCCAGCACATCCAGCAAAGCAATCAAATCAAATCGTTGAGAACCAAAGGGGATCCGGTTTGGCAACTCCCCCTCTGCCACGATCCCAATACCGCGAGCTTGGGCCAGCGGCAGTGCAATTTCACTCTTTTCCATAGCCCAAACTTTGCCAAATCTGGACAACATCTCCAGGTTGCCGCCGCTACCACAGCCAGCTTCCAAAATATAAGCAGAGGGGGGAAGCGACAGGGATCCAATAACCCGACTCAGAATGTGACGGCGACCCAAAAACCACCAATGCCGGTCTTCCAAGCCTGCCATTTGCTCATAAGCTTCGGGATCCATACCCGTAACCCAACAAAAGATCAAAAACAGGATTAGCCGCAGAAGGGGTTAGCAGAGCATATCTATCTAAACTAAGTTTAGGGGGATAATCGAGCCTTTCCCCAGCGATGCTTACGATACCAGGCCGCCACGTGGGGACACCACGCTTCAAAGTGGGGCCAAATCAGTTCACACAGATGTTGAATTTCTCGTTGAGCATCTTCTTTGGCTCGTAAATCCAAAAAATGCATTAGACTGCGGCAATTGAAAGAGACCACGAAGTGTTGTCGGATCCCGTAGCCAATGATGTTACGGGCATCTTCATAGGGCAATCCGCACTCTTCTACCAGGCGATAATAAGCAATGGCCTGGCTGCGATATTGCGCAAGAATGATATCCAAAGCTTCGGGGGAGATGGGCCTAAAGCCTTGGCGGGTTTTGGCCTTGCCCTCCTTGACGCTGGCAGGAACGTAAAACAAAGTTTCCAGCTCTTGCAAAGACAAGGAGGACTCCGTCCCGCCACTGTGCTCCGCATTGCTGACGCAACCGTAGCCGGTCTCGCCAACAGGAGCAGCAGTCTCGGTTGTGCTCCGCACCGCTGACGCGAACAAGAGCTTTTTGCCCAAATCGGCAATTTGCTGGCCTGTATATCGGAAGGATTGAACATCAAAAGAAATTCCCACCCGATGAGTACGGGCCTGTTGCATGACAGCATGGGGAAAATAGCCTACCCCAAACGTGATCTGAGGATGCTCTAGAGGCCCATAGTGGCCACGGTTGCCCTCCAGCAAATGCCGCACCACGGCCTCTCCATACTTTTCCGGGATCCGGCTTTCTGAGGTGACAAAATCAGGGCTGTAATCCTGGTGCATGGCCTGGTAGATGACCCGTTCTGGATCTGGGGTTTGATTCAGCACCACAACTTGAAACAAAGCATCCACAGGCTGCATCCCCTAGTGCTTCGCACCGCATGTTAGGATTCTGAGATCCTTGTAAGATCATATTGGCAGCGGAGAACGCCAACGGCATTGGCCTGCTCCACCACAGAGCATATTCCCTATCTGCCCCCACCCTGAGGTATTCCTTAACTCAGTGTAAGGAGAAGAGAGCATGACTCTAGTCAATAATA
>NZ_JANSHV010000239.1:0-528 GCF_047461775.1 Synechococcus sp. R6-5 | reverse complement strand
GGACTCCGTCCCGCTGGCGCGATCAGCCTCCGCTGGGGGCCGGGAAAGAGCCCGTTACCGCCCGGATCTTCTGTCGTCGCCCGGCCCGCTCGATCTCCAGCTCCAGGGTGCTGCCCACCTCAGTGCGCTCCACCTCCTGTTGCACCTGATCGGCTGTGGTTACGGCACGACCATTGATGGAGAGAATGACATCCCCAGACCGCAGCCCTGCCCGTTCCGCTGGGGATCCCTGGATGACTTCGCCAATCAGTACACCCTGATCCACCGTTATCAAAATGCGGCTATTGGGATCCTGGTTGAGGCGCTCCTTCAGCTCTGGAGTCAGCGTGAGCATGCGGATGCCCAGGTAGGGGTGATCCACCTTGCCGCGAGTGATCAACTGATTGGCCACCCGCTGGGCCGTCTCAATGGGGATGGCGAAGCCCAACCCTTGCGCTCCCTGGATGATGGCGGTGTTCACCCCTATCACCTCCCCTTGAGCGTTGAGCAGCGGGCCGCCGGAGTTGCCGGGGTTAATGGCCGCATCCG
>NZ_JANSHV010000238.1:0-3883 GCF_047461775.1 Synechococcus sp. R6-5 | reverse complement strand
TGATTTTCCTCTGATTGCCGTAAGGCGTCTTGCTTTCCCTCTGCAGGTTTTGCATCCGAACTCGAGGCAGAGATGGGATCAGATGACTTGGCCGTCGGATGTTATTCTCCCCTTGAGTTTACCGGCCCGCTCTTCGGCCTCCTCCATAACCCTGTCCAGCTGCTCCAGCACCTCGCCCGGATGCTTTTCCAGCACCCGCAGGGAGAGGGCCATCCGTCCCTTGGCCTCATCCACATCGATGACAACAGCTTTGATGCGTTGGCCTGGTTTGAACAAATCCGGTAGCGAGGCTACAAAACTTTGGCTGACCTGCTTGATGTGCAACAGCCCGGTTACCCCTTCTTCCAAGTCCACAAACACACCGAAGGGTTTTAGTCCGCTGACTTTGCCTTCCACCACTTGGCCACTGGTGTAGCGGCTCAGGTTCTCGGACTTTACAGCCGCCCTTTGGGAGAGCACCAGCTTGTTGGCTTCTGGGTTCACCTCGATAAAGCTTGCTGTCAAGGATTGCCCCACCAACTCCTCCAGACTTTCCCGTTGGCTGAGGTGGGAGCGGGGAATGAAGCCGCGCAGCCCCTGCACATCCACCACCACCCCCCCTTTGTTGGTGGCGATCACCGGAACGGTTACCGTCTGGCCGTTGGCTTGCTTCTGGGCCAGCTCTTCCCAAAGCCGCTTCAGCCTCAGCCGCCGCGCCGAGAGCACAATTTGTCCTTCTGCATCTTCCCGCAGGATGAGAAACTCGGCTTCTGTCTTTAAAGGAAAGAGCGCACTCAAATCTTCCCCTGGGCGGATCCCTGCTTCCTTGAGGGGCAAAAAGGCCGGGGATTTGCCGCCAATATCCACCAGAGCGCCATCGTTCTGATGTTGGAAGATGCGGCCTTGCACCACCTGCCCCGGTTGAAAGCTGAGGTTTTGCTTGTCTAAAGCCTGGGCAAAATCTTCCGCGGAAAACGTATCGGCAGCCTGAGAGCGAGAAGAGCGAACGGTCATGGAAGGGCTCAATTCGAAAAGCAATGGGTTTCAGGATAACCCAAAACCTTCCAAGGATCCCAGCCTCTGGCTTAAATGTAGTACATAAGCCGAGCTTGTTGCTGTTGTGCCTGCCGGTCGCAGAGGTCTTGTAGGGTGGTCTTCTGGAGAATGGCTACCGCCGCAGCTTGGGCATCTTGCCAGGCCTTCAGGAGCACTTCCCGCTCTGGGGTGAGATCGCCCGAGGGCAAGTCGCGGGAGCGGGTGAGATCTTCCCCCTCGATGGCCTGGATAACATCCAGCAGCGAGATCTGCCAGGGTGCTCGGGCCAGGAAGTAGCCTCCCTTGGATCCCCGTTGGCTGCGCACCAACCCCTGTCTGCGCAAGGTGGCCAGCAATTGCTCCAAGTAGCGGTCGGGTATGGACTGATGAGCCGCAATTTCTTTAATCCGCAGCACCTGGCCATCGCTGTAGTGCTGGGCCAATTCCAGAAGGGCCAGGAGAGCATATTCACTTTTGTAAGACAGTTCCAAGATATCCATCCTTGTGGAGGGCTTAGGTCTATGATACTCCGGTTTTTCACTGGGGTTTAGCGGGATCCCGCCCTGAGCTGGCAATGGGATCCAGCCTGTAAGGTGGAATAGGCCCCTTTGGGAATGGTTTATGGCGAGTGTCAGCACCCGGTCTGGTTCAGCACGGATCCCAGCGGAGCGATTACAAACCTTGCACCAACAGATTGGCAAGCTGATTGCCAATATCGAATCCGTGTTTCAGGGCAAATCGCAGGTGGTGCAGGCGGTGGTCACGGCCTTGGTTGCGGAAGGTCATGTTTTGCTTGAAGATGTGCCCGGTGTAGGCAAGACCACTTTGGCGCGGGCCATCGCCCACAGTTTGGGGGCCAAGTTTCAACGGATTCAATTTACCAGCGACCTATTGCCGACAGATATCCTTGGCCTCACCCTTTTCAACAAAGAAAAAGGGGATTTTGAATTTCGTCCCGGCCCCATTTTTGCCCACGTGGTCTTGGCGGATGAAATCAATCGCACCTCGCCCCGCACCCAAAGTGCCCTGCTGGAGGCAATGGCGGAAAAGCAGGTTTCGCTGGACGATCGCACCTACCCGCTGCCCAGCCCATTTATGGTGTTGGCCACCCAAAATCCTTTGGAGTACCACGGCACCTATCCCCTCCCAGAAAGCCAGTTGGATCGGTTTTTGGTACGGCTGTCGATTGGCTACCCCAGCCCTGAGGTAGAGCGAGCTTTACTCTTGCAACGGCAACAGGCCGAGCCGGTGGATGCTCTGCAGCCGGTTCTCTCCCTGATGGAGTTGCGAGAGATTCAGTCGGCGGTGGATCAGGTGTATTTGGATGGATCCCTGGCGGACTATCTTCTGCAGGTGGTGCAGGCCACTCGCGTGTCCAAGCTGTTGCGGGCGGGGGTATCCACCCGTGGAGCCCTGGCCTTGGCGCGGGCAGCACGGGCTCAGGCGCTGGTGAAAGGGCGCAGCTTTTGTCTACCAGAAGATCTGCAAGCACTGTTCGTGCCGGTACTGACCCATCGGGTTTCTCTGGCCGGGTCGGGAGAGATGGCCGGCAACCGACGGCAAGAGGCTGAGGCGGTGATTCGGGATATTGTCTCCACAATTGAGCCGCCTGTTTGAGGGATCCGTAGCAGCAATGGCTAACTAAAAAACGAGTCGGGTCGGATACGGGGATCCACCCACATCAGGAGCAAATCGGCCAACAAATTGCCCAGAATGAGCATCACGGCCCCCAGCAGAAGCCCCGCCATCACCACATTGATGTCGAAACTTTGAACAGCCTCCAAGAGCAGCTTGCCCAGCCCCGGCCAATTGAAGAAAAACTCGGCAATAAAAGAGCCGCTGAGCAGATTGGCAAACTCAAAGCCCAAGATCGTGATCAAGGGGTTGACGGCGTTGCGCAGCGCGTGCAACCAGATCACCCGCCACTCTGGGATCCCACGGGCCCGCGCCGCCTGGATGTATTCCTGCCGCAGCACATCCAAGAAATTGCCGCGCGTAATCCGCTGCAGCCCGGCAAAGCTGGTGATGCTCAGGGCCAGCGTGGGCAGGAGCAGGTGGCGGCCCAGATCCAGCAACTTTTCCCCCAAACTAAGCTCGGCAAAATAAACACTGGTCATCCCCCCCACCGGCAGCCAGCCGACATTCTGGGCCACGATCAGCAGCAAAATGGCCAGCACAAAGCTGGGCATGGCCTGGCCCAGGTAGCTGAGCAACTGCAACGCCCGATCCAGGGGGGTGTTCTGCCGCAGCGCCCCCAGGATCCCAAGGGGAATGGCGACCAGCCAAGTCAGCACCACAGAGGACACCGCCAACAGCAAGGTAGCGCCGGCGCGGGAGAGGATGAGCTGTGCTACCGGCACGCGATAGGTGTAGCTCACCCCGAAATCCCCTTGCAGCAGGTTGCCCAGCCAGGTCAAGTACTGCCAAACCAAGGGCTTATCCAACCCCAGCCGCGCTTCCTCTTGGGCAATAAACTCCTGGCTGACACTGGGATCCGCCCGCAAGGGATCCAAAAAATCTCCGGGGGCCAGCTGCAAGAGCAAAAAGCTGAGCACCGTGATCAACAGCAGCACCGGCACCGCTTGGGTCAGCCGCTGCAAAACTAAGGCCAGGGGAGGCCAAAGGTCAAAAGCGCGGGAACGGGAAGGCGGAGAGGAGGTTACAGCCACAGATGCAGATGGATACCTTAAGTGGTGCGCTCTTTGAGTTGGATTCTTGTCGAACTATGCTGACATCCTTGCGGCCAGATTTCCAGTGTGGGGTTTGCCAAGTCGAGCGGCTCTCTTGCAGGGGAATTGAGGGCTCAGGCAGTCCGGCAGACAGAAGCTGAAGCGGTACACTAGTCAGCTAGAAATCGCAGGAGCCCCGC
>NZ_JANSHV010000237.1:0-8789 GCF_047461775.1 Synechococcus sp. R6-5 | reverse complement strand
TCAGGGTGCCGTAGGCATAGCAATAGCGCTGCGGAGCAATAATGCACGGGGCCAGAAGGCTTTTTTCAATAGCCCAGGCGTCTTACCCTAGCCTGAAACAACTATGTCTAATAACTAATGGTGCAACATCCAAGGTCGCCCACAGGATTGGGAGCGATATTTTGGCGAGTTTGGATCAGAATTTGAGTGCTGTTCACGCTTGATCAGTTTGGGTTCTCTTCCCCCCTTTGAAATAGGCAAAGAGCTGGAAAGCTGAACCATGGGAACTGAAATGAGACGTTTCCCTTCCTGATTGCAAGAAGGACAATAGGCCGGATCTCGATATTGAGATAAGGGCCGCCATACCTCAAACTCCCCACAGGTTTGACACTTAAACTCATACAGCGGCATCTTCCTATTCCACCCCCTTGAACGAGGCATCGGATAACATTCACCTAGGGAGAATATCTATGTCGAAGATTTGCGTAGGAACAGCCACCGTACAGCAAGCATTGGGAATATCGACGATCCCACTCACTCTGCCCTCCACCGGTGCAGAACTGAGCAGCAGATAAGCTTGTTCTCCCGTAAAGCCGAATTTTTTCAGATATTCGATGGCATTTAAGCAGGCGCGTCGATAGGCAATGTGAACATCCATATAATGCTGCTTACCTGTAAGCTCGTCCACAGAAATGCCCTCAAACACAAGGTATTCCGAGTAACGTGGCTCAACAGGGCCGGGCTTAAAAATGGGGTTAACCAATCTGTACTTCTCAACACCACCCTTGATTAGATCGACGTGGAGATCGATGTAGCCCGACATCTCAATAGCGCCACAAAAAGAGATCTCCCCATCCCCTTGCGAGAAGTGAATATCTCCCATCGACAGCTTGGCACCCTCCACGTAAACCGGGAAGTAGATCCGTGTTCCTTTAGACAGGTTTTTAATATCGCAATTACCGCCGTGCTCTCGCGGGGGCACCGTCCGAGCCGCTTCAGCAGCAACCCGCTCATACTCTGACTTGGGCAAAGTTCCCAAAATTGCGTTCTTGGGATTGGGCAAGGCGGCCAGCACAGGCTGATTGCCGGATAGCCCCGCGCCGTAAGTGCGCAAATCGGGAGCCGAAGCGACCAGCTCAGCTTCCCGCTTATTCCAAGCCGCCAGCAACTCGTGAGATGGGGCACAGCCAATGAGGCCGGGGTGAATGATGCCGGCAAAGCGCACATGGGGAATGTGTCTGGAAGTGGTGTAAATGCCTTGAAAATCCCAGATGGCTTTGGCCGCGTTGGGAAAATGATCGGTGAGGAATCCCCCTCCATTTTCTTTGGCAAAAATACCTGTAAACCCCCACTCGTCTCCCGGCAGTGGCCCAATGTCTAACAGATCGACAACCAGGATATCTCCAGGCTGGGCGCCGTTAACCCAAATAGGCCCACTCAAAACATGGACAACGCTTAGGTCAACCTGCTCAATGTCGGAAGGATCATCGTTGTTTTTGATTTGCCCATCCGTCCAGTCTTTACACTCAATTCGGAATACCTCGCCAGGGTTTACAGAAACCACAGCGGGAATATCAGGATGCCAGCGGTTGTGACCCGGTAGATCCTGTTGATCCATTGGCTTAGTCAGGTCAACTTTAAACAGCGTTTTGGGCATGGGATCCTATCCTTGAGTCATCACTCTGCGGTCAGACTTTGAATGCACAAAAGCCTATCTCCAATAGAGAAGCTAATACTGTAGTAAAAGCTACAATTCATAGTGCTGTTATCTACAATCGCAGAGCGGGAGATGAGGAGCTTAGATCGACAGGCTATTTCACTGCAATTCAAAGTAACTATCAATCAATTCACCAAAGTAACGGCCAATCCATTCGGCGACAGATCGATTTAGCCGTCAGCTCCTAAAGCGTTGCAGGATCCTCTCCAGAAAATCCCTAGAGAACATGGTGGGTTGTCGGCCAAATCCTGATTTTTCAATTAGCCCCCTTGGCTTCCCTTGAGAAAGGGAAACTCAAGCTCTTTCTTGAGATCCTCAGAACCTGGGATCCTCAAGTTCTGAAAACCCAGTTGCCGCAAGCCAGGGATCCCGAATGCCCAAGCTAGTCAAGTGCCTGTAGCTGGGCTAGGAAATCTGCCACCGTCAGGGATCCCAGCTCCTGCCGATGGCGCTGGCGCACGCTCACCGTTCCTGCCGCTTGTTCCTGTTCCCCCACGATCAACATAAAAGGGATCCGGGCCTTCTCGGCATTGCGGATTTTTTTGGGCAAACGATCGCTGTCGGCATCGATGTGGACGCGGATCCCGTGTTCTCGCAGTTGATCCCGCACTTGGGTGGCATAGCCCAAATACTGATCGGAAACGGGCAAAATGCGCACCTGTTCCGGGGCCAGCCAGAAGGGAAAATCCCCAGCGTATTCTTCGATGAGAATGCCGATGAGTCGTTCCAGCGAGCCAAAGGGAGCACGGTGAATCATCACCGGACGCTGCCGGGATCCATCCTCAGCTACGTATTGCAGATCAAAGCGCTGTGGGTTTTGGTAGTCCACCTGAACCGTGCCCAGTTGCCACTCCCGATCCAGCGCGTCGCGGAAAATAAAATCCAGCTTCGGCCCATAGAAGGCTGCCTCTCCGATCCCTTCAAAGTGGGGCATCGACAACTTCTCCACAGCGCGACGGATGGCATTTTCGGCTTTGTCCCAATCTTCGGGGGATCCCAGATATTTGTCCGACTTGGGATCCCGGAAGCTGAGGCGGGCGCGAAAATCCTTGAGCTTGAGCTTATCGAAAACCACCAAAATGAGATCGACAACCTTGAGAAACTCCTCCTCCAATTGATCGGGGCGAACAAACAAATGGGCATCGTCCACCGTGAAGCCACGCACTCGCGTCAGACCTCCCAATTCCCCCGATTGCTCGTAGCGATAAACGGTGCCGAACTCGGCATATCGTAGGGGCAAATCGCGGTAGGATCTCAGCTCGGATTTGTAGATTTGGATGTGAAAAGGACAATTCATCGGCTTCATGACAAAGCCCTGTTCAGCCGCACGCGCCTGCTCATTCTCCGACATCATGGGAAACATATCTTCCCGATACTTTTGCCAGTGGCCGGAGATCTTGAACAAGTCCACACGGGCAATATGAGGGGTAACCACCGGCAGGTAGCCCCGCTTGAGCTGCTCCTGCTTGAGAAAATCCTCCAGCACCGAGCGCAGAATGGTGCCCTTGGGTGTCCAGAGAGGCAGCCCCGGCCCCACCTCATCCGAAAACAAAAATAGGCCCAGTTCTTTGCCCAGCTTGCGGTGATCCCGCCGTTTGGCTTCTTCCAGCCGCCGTTTGTATTCTTTCAGCTCCTCTGGGGTCTCCCAGGCGGTGCCGTAGATGCGTTGGAGCTGCGGCTTGGTTTCATCCCCCCGCCAATAAGCGCCGGCCACACTGAGCAAATCAAAGGCTCTGGGGTTGAGATCTCGGGTGTTTTCCACGTGGGGGCCAGCACAGAGATCCCACCATTCATTCCCCAAGTGGTAAATGCTGATGACCTCCCCTTCGGGAATGCTGTCTAAGATCTCCAGCTTGTAGGGTTCTCCGAGGGCTTCGATTCTGCGCCTGGCTTCTTCCCGGCTCACCTCCTCGCGGATCACCGGCAGGCCCTTTTTGATGATTGCCTGCATCTCTTTTTTGATGCGATCCAGATCTTCCGGCGTGAAGGGCTCGGGATGGTCAAAATCGTAGTAGAAGCCGTAGTCGGTTGTGGGGCCGATGGTCACCTGGGCCTTGGGAAACAGCTTTTGCACCGCCATAGCCAGGACATGGGAAGTGGTGTGGCGGATGCGCTCCAGTTTGGGAGACTCGTGAGTGCGCAGCAGTTTGAGGGTGCTGTTGGCCTTCTGAGGTGATTCGGCTGGCTGAGACATCGGAACCTGCTTCGACAACAAAGAAAGAACAGTGAAGAAATGGATATCCGTGTCTCTATCTTAGGCTGGGGCGAGAACGGCAGGGATCCCAAGCTGAGTCCATTCCCCTGTTTGCCGAGTCAACCGCGAACCTCACCTCACGACTCGGCCCGGAACAAGGGGGGAAAGTACACAGTATCCTAAAGGGGTTGACCCCCTTACCCGAGCCATGATCTCTTCGCCCACCGACTTCACGGAACGCTCTGTCGCCTCTGCTCCCCCAGTTTCCGAAACCGGCCCGGCTTCTCGTTCTGAATCTTGGGCGGCCCCCGTTCTGGCGGCCATCGATGTGGGCAGCAACTCTCTCCACATGGTGGTGGTGCGCATCAATCCCCGTATCCCTAGCTTCACCCTCATCTCCCGCGAAAAAGCCACCGTCCGGCTGGGGGAGTTTTGCAACCAGACGGGCGCCCTCACGCCTGCAGCCATGGAGCGGGCCCGGACGGCTCTGGAGCGGTTTTGCCGCATTGCTGAGAGCTTTCAGGTGCAGGATATTGTTGCCGTGGCTACCAGTGCTGTGCGCGAGGCCCCCAATGGGCTGGAGTTTTTGAAGCGGATTGAACGGGAGCTGGGCCTGCGGGTGGAGTTAATCTCGGGGCAGGAAGAGGCCCGCCGCATCTACCTGGGGGTGCTCTCGGCGATGGAGTTCCACAACCGGCTGCACGCGGTGGTGGATATCGGCGGTGGCTCCACCGAGCTGATCTTGGGCAATGGCCAAGAGCCGGAGTTTCTGCGCAGCGTCAAGGTAGGGGCAGTGCGTCTGACCCAGGCTTTTTTGCACCACGACCCGCCCACTTCTGCCGAACTGCAAGCCCTGCGCCAGCACATCCGCGGCATGCTGGAATCCCCCATCGAGCAGATGAAGCGGATCCTTGCCTCTTCACAACAACAGGGATCCCTGCCTTTGGTGGGCACCTCTGGCACCGTCGAGTGCCTGGCCCAGTTGGATGCCCGCCGTCGGTTGGGCGCTCTCCCCCATCGCCTGCAGGGGTATGAGTTCAGCCTGGAAGCCCTGCGCGGCTACATCAAAGAGCTGCGCTCCCTCACGGTGGCCGAACGGCAAAAGCTGCCCGGCCTGGGGGAAAGGCGGGGGGAGATCATCCTAGCCGGGGCGGTCATCTTGGAAGAAGTGATGACCCTGCTGGGGGTGGAGCGGATCCAGTTTTGCGAACGGGCTCTGCGGGAAGGGCTGATCGTGGACTGGATGATCGGCCAAGGGCTGATTGAGGATCGGCTGCGCTACCACAGCTCGGTGCGGCGGCGCAGCGTCCTCAAGTTGGCGGAAAAATACCAGGTGGAGATCCCCTATGCCGAGCGGGTGGCCGAGTTTGCCCTCAGCCTTTTCGATCAAACCCGCGGCATCCTGCATGGCTGGGGATCCCGGGAGCGGGCTCTTCTCTGGGCGGCGGCCATGCTGCACAACTGCGGCCACTTCATCAGCCATGCCGCCCACCACAAGCACTCCTACTACCTGATCCGCCATGGAGAACTCTTGGGCTTCAACGAAGAAGAGGTGGAGGTGATCGCCAACTTGGCCCGCTACCACCGCAAGTCGCCCCCCAAGAAGAAGCACGAGAACTTCCAGCGCCTCAGCGACGAGCGGGATCGCCAAGTGGTGCTGGAACTGAGCCCCCTGCTGCGCATAGCCTGTGCTTTGGATCGCCGCCGCCTGCAGGCCATTCAAGCCCTGCACTGCCGTTTTCAGCTCCTGGGAGAAGGCCCCCGCCGCATGGAGTTGATTTTGGATCCCAGGCATCCCAAGGACGACTGTGCCCTAGAGTTGTGGAGCTTAAACGAGAAGAAAAAAGTCTTCGAGCAACAGTTCAACCTGCAGGTAATCCCCAAGCTCTCTACCCAGATCCAGCGCAGCGCCGATCCCTTTGAGGCAGCAGTTTAGCCTTCTCGGGGATCCTAGCTAAGGGGCGATGGTAATGGGCGAGGGGCTGGTTTGGGTGGTCTTTTGGCCCCCTCTTTGCAAAATCACCTCGATGATGCCGTTGTTGACCGGCTGCATGTTGAAGGGCAACTGCTGCTGGGTTTCGTATAGGCCCGGCGCCACCTCCCGCATTTCGACTTCCGGCGTTACCCCAACAATCCGAAAAGCAGCCCGCCCCCCCGGATCCCCTCGCATGGTGACTTTGAGAATTTCTCCCATGCGCAGATTGGTGCTGTTGGTGGTGACACTGAAAATCTGGGGCAGTCCCGTGGCGACGGGTGCGGAAACCGGCTGAATGGTGGAGCGGGTTCCTCTGGAGCCATCGATAGAAAAAGGAAAAATCTCCCGATGTTCCTGGCTGAGGCCGTCCTTGGTGAGCACAATCCGCAAGGTGGGATTGTTGGCCTGGTGGGTGGGGGCTACCACGTAGGTGCCTTCGTAGTGGTTGGGTCGTACCTCCCGCATCGGCTGGTTCAGGGCCAGATTCCCCAGATCAAACTGGGCGATCCCTCCAGATTCCCCCCAAATGGCAATGGTGAGAATGTCCCCTTCCACCAAGTCGCGCTGGGGATCCAAGCGAATGGCCTCAATGCGCGGATAGCGATTGCTGGCTGCAGTCAGAGGGGCTGGCTGCGGCAGAGGAGCTGGGGGCGGAAACACCGACTCCACTGGCGGAGGAGCAACATTGCCCAAGGCCAGTTGAGGTAGCCGCCGTTGAACGCGGGTACTGACGCCATTGAGGGTCAACTGAATACTGATGTCGGGGCCAAAGACGGCATCCTGAGGACCAAGGCTATAAACTGCGCGGTAGTAGCCGGGCTGCACCTCCTGCATCGGCAGACCCTGAACCACGCCGCCGATATCAACCGTAGCCCTGCCGTTGGGAGTGGCCTGCGCTTCAATGGTCAAGGTTCCCCCTGCAGGAACACTTCCTCCCTCGGGAGTGATCCGCGTTTGGAAGATTTCGGGTTGGACAGTCTCGGCCACCCGGGCTGGGGAGGGACGCAACTGGGCCACAGGGGGTGGCAAGGGCGGAAGCTGACCGCGATACACCAGGGCCTGATGCAACAACACCGCCCCTTCTGCTCGCCTCAGCACGCGATTGGGCTGAAGACGAGCTGGATCCGGCACATTCACCAGCAGCCCCGCCTCGCCTGCCATGGCCACAAAAGCCCGCCCTACCTCCGGCACATCAGCCGCATCGGTGTACAGAGCCATCCAGCGCTCAATGTCGGCCTGGGTGGGAGCAGGCAATTGCAGAGCCCGCACCAAAATGGCCAGGGCTTCCAGGTGGGTGATATCCCCTTGCGGGCGAAACTCGTTGCCCTCGTATAGGCGCATGGCCCCCGCCTGCAGCACGGCTTGGGCAGTCCAATAGTCGGGGGTGTTGGGCTCTAGGTCGCGAATCTCCTGCACCTGGTTGGGATTGGGAATGTAGCCGAAAAACTCCGTCAGCCACTGGGCCAATTCCAGACGGGTCAGGGTGGCTGACAGGGGTTCTTGGGTGATCACCACATCTGTCTGACGTTCCAGAGCCGCCACGTAGGGGTCGGTCCAGGCCAGCGAGGCTTGCTGCTCCACCCCTTGGGACCAAGCCGGCAAGCTGACACCCGACCAGCCCAGCGTCCAACACAAGCTCAGAGCTAGGGGCCACGAGCACCGCATAGCTGTCACTCCTGTTCCAACAACATCCCCTCAGGGCCAGCTTATCTCAAACTTCCGCCCCATCCTCAAGCCCTCGATGCCCCTTGGGATTGCGCCCTTTGGCAGTGAGATTCTGAAAACTCGGGTAAGAAGGTTCGCCGCAGGGATCCCTTAGGAGATTTTACCTATGCAAGACGGGATCCGGCTTGACAGCAAAGGGCCTAAGCAAGGGTCTCGTAACTTGTAGTTGTGCATCCAAATCCTTATCATTGTGTTATAGACTCAGAAAGTTCAGAAAGCACTTTTGCCCCTACCCTAGGGAGGAGTTTCATGGCTGGCAGCACCGGAGAGCGACCTTTTGTCGATATCATTACCAGTGTCCGCTACTGGGTTATTCACGCCCTGACCATTCCCGCTTTGTTTTTGGCAGGCTGGCTTTTTGTGAGCACTGGCCTGGCCTATGATATTTTTGGCACCCCGCGCCCCAATGAGTATTTCACGGCAGAGCGCCAGGAGTTGCCGATCGTTAGCGATCGCTTCAATGCTCTGGAGGAGCTGGAGAGGCTGACTCGCTAGGAGTGCCCGTGGGTAAGTGGACTATTCGTTATTGCAATTTGTAAGTTGATTGAGCTTTTTGCGTAGGGTGATATCTATGGCCACTAAATCTGATGAACCCGTTTTTTACCCTGTTTTTACCGTCCGTTGGCTGGCGGTACATACCTTGGCGATCCCAACTGTTTTCTTCTTGGGAGCTATTGCTGCAATGCAGTTTATTCAACGGTGAACCCAATGGCTGATCAACCCGAAAGGAATCCCAACTCCCAACCGGTGGAGCTAAACCGCACTTCCCTTTACCTGGGTTTGCTGCTGGTGTTTGTGGTTGGGCTGTTGTTCTCCAGCTATTTTCTCAACTGAGGCCAGGATCCCACTCTGCTCTTGGAGTTGGGAAAGAGCGCAGGGGACAATGCTGGCTTTTGGCTAGCCCTTGCTCCCCTTTGCTAAGTTTACTGAGAATGTAATTGCTGCTAGTTCTGTCTTTTTTGGAGACCAGTTGCTATGACCAGTCAAGCAAGGATCCCTTTGTGGATAGTGGCTGTGGTTGCCGGTTTGGGTGTGATCACGGTAGTTGGGCTCTTTTTCTATGGCTCCTATGTGGGCCTAGGCTCTAGTCTGTAGGTTTGAGGTTTTCGGTCTGGTAGTAGCCCCCAATAGGTAGGGGTAAAGGGTCCCATGGTTTTTACGACCTAGCCGAATTCAGCTAGAAATCGCAGGAGCCCCGC
>NZ_JANSHV010000236.1:0-4720 GCF_047461775.1 Synechococcus sp. R6-5 | reverse complement strand
TCTAGCGCGTCTGCCGTTCCGCCACGTCCGCAAAACCTGCATGACCCAACTGGTTACCTGCGCCAGCATTCTAGTTGGAGCCCGCCCACCTATGCTAACCCAAGCCGGCTCTGGCTAACCCGGCAGCTGGGCAACAGCAACCTTCAGATCATCTGTGGCGTCCAGAACCACCCAACCTTGCCCCACCGCCCGCTTCCACAGCTCAAAGTGGAGGTGCGGCCCAGTTACCGCTCCGGTCGCCCCCACATAGCCGATGACGGATCCCCGCTCTACCACTTCCCCCGGTGTTACAGCAACTTCGGACATGTGGCCATAGCGAGTGCGCCGACCGCCGGCATGCTCCAGCACAACGGTGATCCCTAGACCCCCCAGGGATCCCGAAGTGACCACCTTGCCGCTTAAAGAGGCCAAGATCGGCGTGCCCATGCTGGCCCCCAAATCCACTCCAGCATGAAACTCCGGCTCTCCGCGGATGGGGTGAATTCGCATGCCAAATCCAGAAGTAATCGGCACCGGGTGAGGTAGGGGGTAGAGCAGTCGTTCGTCACCTGCCGCCAGTTCAGGCAACCTTGGCGTTTGCGGTTCAGGAGCTTGGGGCTGGCTGGGATCCTCGATGCGAATCTCTTGGCCGGGGGCGAGAATGATGCGGCGACCGGAGCTGCGTTCCATCAGCACCACCGGCACCCCACCTTCAGGCTGAGCATGGGGAACCAGGTCATGGTTCTTCTGGGGCTCAATCACGATCTCGCGGCCCACTACCGTCTCTGGGCGGGTTTCTGCCTCAAGGGTCGCAGGGCTGCCCTCTCGCAAAGGAATGGCTCCATCCAGCAGCAGGGCTGCCGCCCCAGGCGTGTCCAGGGCCGGTTCCACCATGGGCGGCGGGGGCAAAGGGGTTGGTTGGGTCTGGGCCAGCAGAGCAGTGGGATAAAACCAGAGCAGAGCCAGCCCCAGCTTCAGCCAAAAGCGCAGCCGCCGAGCTCGGGGGGAGAAAAGGCGCGCTGCCATAACCCAAAGCTTCATCACCGAGTTCAACACAGGCCACATAAAAAACACAAGAGAAATTACAGGCTATCGCCCGCCGGCATGTGATAGCTCAAGCGAACTTGGTCGGGTGTAAGCGTCCGGATGGATTGCTGCTGTTGCAGATGTTGCTCCCCTTGTGTTTGTACTCGCACCCTTCCATCCTCGGCAAGGCCCAAGATCGTGAGGCTAGTCCCCCTTTCGAGCCATTGGACTTGCGGCTTGACCATCCAGGCTTCGTACTCTGAGCGAACGGGGGCAAATCCCCCTTGCAACCAGACGTGGAATCCCTGCTCCATCCCCTGCAGAACCCAGCCGGCAATCTCGGTGCGGTCGAGTGAGCGGTGCAGAGGGGATCCCAAAATCTGGGCTAAGGTGATCGCCCCAACGGGAACGGGGTTGTTGACATTCACCCCCACACCGGCCACCAACCCCAGCAGTTGCCCGCCCCCCCCAAAGCGGCTTTGTACCAGGATCCCCCCCAGCTTGAGCAGAGAATCCGGGCGCTGCTCGTCCACCACCACCAAATCGTTGGGCCATTTCAGCCGCAGCGGGATCCCAAGGTTTTGCCGTAAGCAGCCCGCAATGCCCCAGCCCAAGGTCAGGGTCAGTTCCAGCAGCGAGTGATGCAAGGGCGGGGATCCCAGCCAAACGGACAGGTATAGTCCCCCCGGCTGCGAGTGCCACACTCGCCCATGTTGACCTTGCCCGGCCCGCTGGCGGGTGCTGACCAAAACTGTGCCCACCGGCAGCGGCTGTGGGAACCGACGGCCCCAATCCAAGAGCAGCCGATTGGTGGAATCGGTCACCGCCACCTGCAGGAGATAGCGGCCCCACCGGCCCGCCTGGGATCCCAGCCGCGAGGGAGAAAGCATCTCTACCCGGGATTAGCTCAACACAATGTCTTCCGCCGGACGCTGGGCCAGCCGCTTGAGGTTTTGGTAGCGCAACATGTCCAGCAGATCATTGCCCGAGCGCCCCTCCAGACGGGCCTCCACATGCAGCGCCTGCCCTAGGGCCTCCACCGCCTGCAGCCGCGGGATCCCGCGCAACACCAGGCGATCCACCGCATAGGCGTCAGCAGCCAACAGACGACGGTCATTGGTTTGGTCGCGGCGCAACTGCCAGAGGGCCAAGCCACTCAAACCACCCGAAACGGTTGCTCCCACGGGATCCTGTTGTACGGCCTCGAAGATCAAGCTCAACCCCCCCAGAGCTGCTATGGCCAGGTAAAAGTCGATCTGCCGCGACACCGCCCGACTGTAGTAGCCCACCTTGTGCAGGAACAGCCCCGCCCGCTGCAGGGGGGTAAATTGCCGCCACTCGTAGGGCTTGATGAACAGCCGCATCTGCCGTTCCCAGGGCATTTGCCGACGGCCTTTGATCACCACCGTTTGCCGTTCCGAGGCGGGCAAGATCTTCACACTCTCCCGCATACTGGCTGGCAGCAGATCCAACAGGCGCTCAATCTCCGCCTGATCCAGAACGTAGTTTTCGTAGCCGTAGTATTCCGAGTTCATGCCGGGCCTGCTCCTCAGCTTAGTCCCATCGCCTGACGCATCTCTCGCACCGCCCGATCCAGCCCCACCAGCACCGCTCGACTGATAATGCTGTGGCCGATGTTCAGCTCCTCCATGCCAGGGATCCGCGCCACTGGGCCGACATTCCAGTAAGTAAGACCATGTCCCGCATTCACCCGCAAGCCCAGCTGAAGAGCCTGTTGGCTGGCCTTTTCCAGGTGGTCAAGTTCCACCTGCCGCTGAGCTTCGGATGAGGCTTCTGCATAGCGCCCCGTGTGGAGCTCCACCCAGCGGGCTCCCACTTGGGCAGCAGCGGCAATTTGGGTCGGATCTGGGTCGATAAACAAGCTGACGGGAATGCCGGATCCCTGCAGTTGGCCGACTACATCCCTGAGGCGCGACACCTGCCCCGCCACATCCAACCCACCTTCAGTGGTGATCTCCTCCCGCCGCTCGGGAACCAAAGTGACGTAGTCGGGCTTGACCTCCAGGGCAATCGCCACCATCTCCTCGGTGGCTGCCATCTCCAGGTTGAGGTGGGTGCGCACGGTTTGCCGCAGCAGCCGCACATCCCGATCTTGAATGTGACGGCGATCCTCGCGCAAGTGCACCGTAATGCCATCTGCCCCCGCCAGCTCGGCAATCACCGCTGCCGCTACCGGATCTGGCTCCACCGTGCGGCGTGCCTGTCGAAGGGTGGCAATGTGGTCGATGTTAACTCCAAGACTTAACAAGGCTTTACTGCTTTGGGTGTAGAGGAGAATACCCCTAGTATTACATTATTCAATTTACGCCGGTCAGATGAGCCAGGATGCCATGGGCCTCAGGCCGCGAGGGTGTAGGCTTTACTCTATGATCGAGTAGCGACGTCTCGCCTGTGCGGGATCCACTCCGGGCTTGCCATGACTGATCCAGATGCCTCTCTGGCGGTGGGACAACACTCCATTGTTGACCGGGCGCGAGTGCCGGCCTTAATTGCCCAGTACTTGCCGGTGGAAATCTGCATTTACTACCAAGTCGTCCCCTTGGCCCTGGATACCGACAGCCTTATCTTGGGCATGGTGGATCCCCAGGATTTGGCGGCGTTGGACTATGTGAGCAAAATGCTGGCCTATTCCCAGATTTCCGTCCAGCCAATCCCTCTCACCGCTCAGCAGCAGCAGGATTTAATTGCCTACTACTTCAGCCATCCCCCCGACCCGGCAGAGGTGGAGCGGCTGCGCCTCCAGGCCCAAGCCAACCGGGTGACTCGGGAGGTTCCTGCTCCTGCGGCGGGGCCCCCCACGCAGTTGACTCCAACCCAGCCTCCGTCCGCCCGACCAACCGCTCCGCCCGTACCCGCCGACGAATCAGAAGAGACAGTGCAGCAGTTGCTCAACTCGATGCTGCGGCGGGCTTTGGATGAGAAAGCCGAGCAAATTTTCGTGGAGCCTCAAGAGGGGCCTTCTTGTCGAGTGCGCTACCGCCAGCAGGGGATTTTGCGGGATCTGTTCAAAGATCTCTCCGAGTCCATACGAGCGAAGTTGATCACCGCCATGAAGCGGATGATGGCGCTGGATCCGGAGTTGATCGGGGAGCCGCAGCAGGCAGAGGTGGAGCGGATGTACCGGGGGGAGCCACTGGTGTTGCAGTTGCGCATCATACCGCAGCGCTCCAAAAGTGGCCAGACTGCCGCCTCTAGAGAAGGGGCCATCTTGAGCATCCTGCGAGGGGAAGCTCTCCAGAAATATCAACAAGGCCAGAATAACCTCCGCGTCTCTGAGACCCTAGCTTTGGCCCAACAGACCTATCAACTGCTGCAACAATTGCAAAGTGCTCTCAGCAACACAGTTGACAAGCTTAAGCAGTACCCCAGTCCGCCGCGGAGCGACTGGCCCCTGATGACGGAGGTGTTGGCAGCTATTCAAGCCCAAGCCCAGATGATCGCCATCCACCAGCAGGACTGGGAAAAACTCAATTCCGGCAGTTGACCCCCCAAAACCAGCCCCGAGCAACATCCCTTCAACGGGATCCCTCCCGCAGCAGCACCAAAATCACTCCGGCAATGATGCTGATGGTGGCACCGGCAATCAGGCTGGTGGCTAGACGTTCCAGCCGTTCCCCGATGGTTTGTGAGGTGTCGAACTTAAAAGTGAGCTTTTCGACATCACCTGAGAGCTTTTCGACATCGCCCGAGAGCT
>NZ_JANSHV010000235.1:0-1375 GCF_047461775.1 Synechococcus sp. R6-5 | reverse complement strand
GAAAGGACTCCGTCCCGCTGGCGCGAACAAATCCCCCCCAGCACCCTGAGCCGCCCGGCCTACTGCCAAGCGGTGGAACGGGCTAAGGACTACATCCGCGCCGGAGATATCTTCCAGGTGGTGCTCTCGCAGCGGTTTACCATCTCCCTTGCCGGGGATCCCTTTTGCCTCTACCGCTCGTTGCGGCTGATTAACCCTTCCCCTTATATGGCGTTTTTGCAGTTTGGGAATCTCTGCCTCATCGGCTCCAGCCCAGAGGTGATGGTCAAACTCAGCCGGGTGGGAGAAGACCGCATCGCCACCGTGCGCCCCATTGCCGGCACCCGCCCCCGTGGCACCACCCCTCAGGAAGACCGGCAGCTGGAGCAAGAGCTGTTGGCAGATCCGAAAGAACGGGCCGAACATGTGATGCTGGTGGATCTGGCCCGCAATGACCTGGGACGGGTCTGCCAACTGGGATCTGTGCAGGTGGACGACCTGATGCAGATCGAGCGCTACAGCCATGTGATGCACATCGTCAGCAACGTGGTGGGGCGGCTGGATCCCCAGTACAGCGCCTGGGATCTGCTGCGGGCCACCTTCCCTGCCGGCACTGTTACCGGCGCCCCCAAAATCCGCGCCATGCAGATTATTCATGAGCTGGAAGGATGCCGCCGCGGGCCCTATGCCGGCGCCTATGGCTACTACGACTTTTCTGGCCAACTGAACACCGCCATCACCATCCGCACTCTGCTGGTTCATCAGGGCCAGGTGAGCTTGCAGGCCGGGGCAGGTATTGTGGCCGACTCGGATCCGGAGCGGGAATATCAAGAATGTCTGAACAAAGCGCGGGGCATGTTAATGGCTGTGGCCAGTTTGCAGGAGACCTAGCCGATGTTGGCCCAGTTGCGCTTCAGCCCTGCGGTTCGCGTCAGCGGGACGGAGTCCTTACAGGAGCTCCAGCAGCCGGATCCAGAGACCGTAGAGCAGGCTTTTGAACTGTTTTCCACAGAGGGCTATCTGGTGTTGCCGGAGATCTTTCCCCCCGAGCTCATCGACAAGTTGCACAGCAGCTTTCTGGCCACCTACAGCCGCTACTGCACCCACGAAAACCACGCCGATGCCCTGTTAGTGGGCAATAGACGGGTGATGGTAACGGTTCGCCTGGAGGGCCCCTTCAACGATCCCCTCCTCTATGCCCATCCTTTGATCTTGCCCATCCTGAAGCGGATTTTGGGGCCGGAGTTGATCTTGAGCGGGCTGGGGGCGGTGGTCTCTCTGCCGGGATCCGCCGATCAACAAGTTCACCGGGATCTGTCTCATCTGTTTGGCGACGAGGCCTTGGATGCGATCATTCCTTGCTATGCCGTAAACTACCCGACTCCGACCGCTAAGC
>NZ_JANSHV010000234.1:0-11045 GCF_047461775.1 Synechococcus sp. R6-5 | reverse complement strand
GAGAGTTCAGCGTGAATGTATCAGGACGTCATTAGCGGTGCGGAGCACAATCAAGTGTCGATGGGGAAGGATAGCTCTGATAGGTTTCTTGGCAGCATTCCTCGCTCCTGCCCCTGCCATCTCTTTGCCTGCCTTCCCACCTCCTCCTGAGAAGACCTCGGCCCCAAACACCGCTTCCGAGTTCAACTGGCAGGGATCCCTCAAGTTGCTGCGCGGGGATCCCGTGGCTGCCCTGTCGGATCTGGATCGGGCGGTGCAGTTGGATCCCACCTATGCGCCGGCCTATGTGAACCGCAGCTACGTCTACAACCAGTTGCGCCAGCCCCAAGAGGCGTTGGCCGATGCGGAGCGGGCCATCCAGTTGGATCCGCGAATTCCAGAAGCCTACTTCAGCCGCGGCGTGGCCCACCTGCAACTGGGGGATCGAGAAGCCGCCATGGCCGACTTTCGCCAGGCGTTGGCTCTCTTCTCCAAGAGTGGCAACTTTGCCAACCAGGCCATCCTGCAGCAACTGCTGCGCCAGTTGGGGGTGGAGTAGCCGCCCTTGGATTAAACCTAGGGCCACCTCGAAGTTGGGTAACCTGTCTGGTCTTTCCCCTCACTTGCGCTTAGGCGTCTGAGCGGTTGATTCTCCCAGCAACTTGTCAGAAAGCCGAGGCTCTCCCAACCACTCGGCCAGGGAAACTGCCTGAGCCTGCAGCCCAAAGACCTGACAGAACGACTCCACCAGCACCGGAGCTACGGCAGCCATCGTTACCTCCGGACAAAAGTGCACCAGGGATCCCACCGGGCGATCAGGGATCCCACAGGGCACAATCGCCTCAAAGGCCGACAGATCGGGGCAGACATTCAAGGCAAAGCCATGGTAGGTCACCCAGCGGGAAACCTTGATGCCGATGGCCGCCACTTTGCGCCCCTCCACCCAAACCCCTGTGAGGCCAGGGATCCGCTCCCCCCGCAGGCCAAAGTGGGCCACAGTTTCAATAAGCACCTGCTCCAGTTGGCGCAGGTACCAGTGGAGATCCAGACGGTGGCGCCTGAGGTTGAGGATCGCATAACCAACCCACTGGCCTGGCCCGTGGTAAGTGACTTCGCCGCCGCGCTCTACCCGCAGGATTTCTGGCCCTTGTCCAGAGAGGAATTCTGGGCGGGCAGCTGGGGATCCTATCTGTCCAGCCAAGCTCTTGAGGAACTTGGGATCCGCCCCTGCCCCCAGGGTGTAGACCGGCGGGTGGGTGAGCAGTAGGAGCCCATCTGGCAGCTGCGGATTGCAGATCAGGCGAGCCACCCTGGCTTGCTGCCAAGCCCAAGCGGTGCGATAGGGCACCTCTCCCGCCAGGTGAACCTCCAGAGGCGGAGATCCCAAAGAGCGCTCAAACACCTGCGAGGACATCTCAAAGACGGTTTTGCTGGAGAGCTCGCTGTGCCACCAGAAGATGACCAAAAGACCCCATCCCAGCAACGTCCACCTAGCCTACCGGCAGGTTGACCTGCGCCCGCAACCGCTCCAACAAGGCGCGAGGCTGCAACAGCCCCTCGATACGGTCAACCGGCTTCCCGTCTTTGAACAGGATGAGGGTTGGCACGGCGTAGATACCCCAGCGGGCAGCAATATTGGGGTACTTTTCTGTGTCAATCTTTACGAAAGAGATGGCGTCACCCACCTGCGGCTTCACCTGCTCCAGCACCTGGGCCATCACCTGACAGGGACCACACCAAGTGGCGTAAAAATCCACCAGGATGGGGGTTTTGGATCCCTGAATCATGTCGTCAAAGCTTTTGAATTGCTGTTTGTGCGCCATAGGAAACTCCAAGGGTGTTCTGAAAAGCCTGAGATGAAATCTATTTGTAAGCTAACTGTTTGAGATTAAAAATTGGTGTGGAGATCTCGCCGCAGCCTGCTTCGGTTTCCCGGTAGGATGGCTAGGGTTCAGGAGAAGAGCTAGAGCGTACCCGTAGTCTAGGGTGTTGTGGTGGACAAAGGGGCAGACTTTAGCAGGGCTTAAGCACTTGTCTTTTTTTGAGGAGTGGGATCCCAATGGCAACAAGTAGCAGCATGGTGAATCGTGGCGTGTTGGCTGCAGTGCTGGCTGGGGTAGGACTCAGCCTATGGGGGGCTTGGCGTTGGCTTTGGGATCCCTCGGCTTGGAGCCAGGTGGTGGCCGGGCTGCTGCTCAGCTTGGGAACGTTGCTGTACTGGCTGAAAACCCGCCCCGCTGACCAGCTGGTGGTGGAACCCAAGGGCTGGGGCATAGGCCGCAACACCTTGGAGCACTGGGTCATTCAAGCGGAGTTTGTGGCTCGCAACCTCAACCCCCTCTTTGAGGTCACCTTGGCCCAGGTGCAGCCGCGACTGCATTTGCTCAGCGCTGGCTCCCCAGAAGGCATTGACACCCGCCTACGCCTGCGCTCTCGCCATCCGGATCTTCCCCCCCGGCAAGACAACTACTGGCAGGCTTACATCCTCACCCCCCAGAGCCAGACTGGCCTAGAAGTCGAGATCGAGCTGAAGGGGAAAGGGCTAGCGGATCTGCGCTCTGCCTGGCTGGAGTTGGACTACATCCAGTACGGGCGGCAGCGGCGCACCCTCAAGACCAGCCATCTCATCCTGCCGTTGCAGGAGGTGGAGCCCTTGCCAGAGCTGAACTGGCAGAAGCAGGGATCCCTCCTTTGGGCCGCCGTTCCCACCCATCTGCTGACCCCCAGCGATGACTTGGCCGAGGTGCTACGGCGGTATGTAGGCCCTCACATCCAGCCCGGCGATATGGTGGCCATCTCGGAAAGCGCCGTGGCTATTGTCCAGGGCAACTTCCGCCATCCCCTGCAGGTGCAGCCCGGCTGGCTGGCCCGCACCCTGTGCTACTTCTTCCCCTCCAAGACCAGTCTTTCAAGCTGCTACGGGATGCAGACTTTGATCGACTGCTCCGGGGCCTGGCGGGTGGTGTGGGCTTTTGTGGTGGGATCCCTGGCCAAACTGCTGGGGATCTCTGGGGTGTTTTATGCCCTGGCGGGAGATCAGGCCGACCTCATCGACGACGTTACTGGCACTTTGCCTCCCTATGACCAGTTCATCGTGCTGGGGCCGCGGGATCCGGCCAAGTTGGTGGGGGATCTGCATCGGCAGACGGGCTACGAAGTGGCCATCGTGGATGCCAACGATCTGGGGCAGGTCAAGATCCTGGCAGCCAGCCCCGGCGTAGAGCGGGAGCTGGTGGAGCAAGCCCTGGGCAAGAACCCCGCCGGCAATGCCGCTGAACAAACCCCCCTTGTGCTGATCAGGAAGATGACACCTGACTGAGGCTCTGCTGGGATCCGAGGGCTTGCATCGCCTGGTGAGTGGAGAGGAAGAAGCGCTCAGCGCCCACTTTCTCCACAAACCCAGCCTTTTGGAGGCGATCCATTACCGGCCCCTTCACCTCGGCCATGGCAAAGCCCACCCCTGCCTGCTGCAAACGTTCCACCAACTGGGTCAGCACTTCCAAAGCGCTGCCGTCGATGAAGTTGATGGCGCTGGCAACGAGCAGCACCTGCTCCACTGTGGGTCGCGCCGCCACCTCTCGCAGCAGATACTCCTGCAAGTAGGCTGCGTTGGCAAAAAACAGGCTCTCGTCCACCCGCACTGCCAAGATACGGGGATCGGTAATCACCTCATGGCGCTGCACGTTGCGGTAGTGCTCCGTACCGGGCACCTGACCCACGATGGCAATGTGAGGACGGCTAGCCCGCCAAAGAAAGAGCAGGATGGAGACTAACACCCCTATTCCGATCCCCTGCTCCACTCCGATCCCCAGCACACTGGCAAAGGTTACCAACCAAACCAGGGCATCGCCACGGTCGTAGCGCCAGCTTTGCAGCAGGGGGTGAAAATCCACCAGGGCCAGCACCGCCACCAGAACAATGGCCGCCAGGGTGGTCTGGGGCAAGAAGGTGAACAGGGGCATCAGCCAGATGACCGTCAAAGCCACCAACAGGCCGGTGATTAGGGAGGCCAGGCCACTGTTGGCGCCTGCTTGAAAGTTCACCACCGACCGGCTGATGCCTCCCGTTACCGGATAGCCGCCACTGCAGGCTGCTGCCAAGTTGGCTGCCCCCAAAGCCACCAGATCTTGGTTGGGATCCACCTTCTGCCGCCGCTGGCTGGCCAAGGACTGCCCCACAGCATAGCTTTCCGTGAAGCCCACCAAGCTGATGGCCAAGGCGGTGGGCAGAAGCGCTGTCCACTGTCCCCAGCTCAACGAGGGAAAGCCCAAGGGGGGCAACCCGGAAGGAATGGAGCCAACAACGGATACCCCTGCCCTCTCCGAGAGGTTTAGGCCCCAGACCAACAGGCTGGTCACGAGCACAGCCGCTAGCGGTGCCCCCTTGGTCAAAATCAAGGCCCAACCTGGAGGCACACCCCAACGCCGCAGTTGGTGGGGCAACTTTCGCTGAGCGTACACCAGCAGGGATACGGCCAGCAGCCCTAGGCCAAAGGTTGCCCAGTTCACCTTGTCCAGGCTTTGCCACAGCCGCTGCACCAACAGCAAGAAGGACTCCGTGTTGGCGATCTTGACCCCCAGGAGGTGGCGGAGCTGGCTGAAGCCGATGATCAAGGCCGCCGCGCTGCCAAAGGCAGTCACCACCGTGTGGCTTAAGAAATTGGCCAAAAACCCCAGCCGCAACAACCCCATCGCCCCTTGAATCAAACCCACTTCCAAGGCCAGGCCTAAAGCCAACTGCCCGTACTCTGGGCTGCCCGGCAAGGACTCCGTCCCGCTGACGCGACCGGCCAGGGGCTCTAACCCTGCCGCCACCAAGAGGGAGATGATGGCCACTGGCCCTACCGCCAAGGCGCGGCTGGATCCCAGTAGTCCATAGACGATCACCGGCAAAATACTGGCGTACAGGCCCACTTGGGGGGGCAACCCGGCCAACAGGGCATAGGCCATGCTCTGGGGCACCAACAGAATGGCCACCACAAGGCCGGCGATCAGATCTCCCGGCAAATCTGATCGTTGATAGTGGAAGACCCAAAGGGACTCCTTAGCAAAGGGCAGGTACCGCGCCAGGATCCCTTGCCCCGAAGAGGAAGCAGAAGGGATCCCACTCATAGCGCCTGACCTCGGTTCCAGGGCATGCGAGCCAAGAGCAGAGCCATGCCACAGGTGTTGGTTACACCCGCAAACACCAGCCCAGCGCCCACAAAGCCACTCAGCAGCAGCCACCAGGGGTTGACAAAGGCCCCCAGAAGGGTTCCGGTGAGCACCAGGGATCCCGCCGCAATCTGCACCTGCCGCATGATGGAGATGGGCGCATTTTGGGTGCGGGTAACGGGCAGCTTGGCCGCTTTCCAAGCCTCGATCCCGCCCTTGAGGCTAATCACCTCCGGCCAGCCGCGGTCTAGCAACTGACAACCGGCGCGGATGGAGCGGCTGCCCATGCGGCACTGCAACACCACTGGCTTTTCTGGCGTAGAGGCGGGCACTTTGGCGGGATCAAAAGTGGAGAGGGGCAGGTTGATAGCCCCCGGGATCCGCTCATCGGCATATTCTCCCGGCTCCCGCACATCAATGAGCTGGACTCGCCCCTGATCCAGCCACTGTTTTAAGGTCAGGGCATCGATCTCCTTGAGACGGGGATCCCGTTCTTGCGAAGCGGAAGGGATAGGGTTTTGTTGGGTTACGGTCATGGTTGTCTCCTTGCTTTTGGCGTTGTCTAAAATGCAAAATGCAGCGATTTTTGGGATTAATCTTCCTCCTCAAGCCAATGACTGGGCTCACCGGGGTAAAACCGGCTATCCAGGATTTGCTCTGAGGAATAAGGGCAGGTTTTGGGGAAAATCTTTCTGGGCAGCTTGGTCTCCTCCAGGGCCAGCTTCAGCGCCCCCAAGTAAGACTTGGAGATGGCCTCTGGCAAATAGGGCTTGAGACTTGGGCTTTCTTCAAGAAGCTCCAGAACTTCCTGCCGCTGCAGCTGGAGGGTGAGGAGCCAGCTTGCGGATCTCCCCTCTGGCTGGTACTCCCACTTGAGGAGATGCCCAACCAAAACTGCAAGTCGGTTTCGCAGTTCCTGCCGCTGTTGCCTGCCCAACGATTCAATCTCCTCGACTAAATTGGGCAGATCCAGCTTCTCCCAGGCCCGATCCCGCAGAAATTGAGCTTGTTGCTGGATCCAAGCGTAGAAATCGCTCTCATAGAGACTTTCTCGATCCACGCTCAAACTCTCCATTTCTGGCAAGCCAATTGAGAGAAGGTTACCCAGAGCAGCGGGCCCTCACCATCGGAGTTTCACATGGGCTCCCCAGCCGGCGGGGGCTTACCCTGCACCTCGCTGCCCAGAAGGAATTAAACCGCTGCTGCCACTTGGCCGCACTGCTCGTTGGCCGGCACCGCTTCCTGGATCTTCTTGGGCTGGGGCAGGTTGAGGCTGTTCATCAGGGCAATGAAGCTCTCACGGGAACGCAGGTTGCCCGTTTCCGGATCCACAAAGCGCGGGTTCCAGCGCTTCTCCTCGCCAATGGTGGAGACGGTGTGCCCGCGATAGTCGTGGCCAGGATAGACCAGCGTCTCATCGGGCAGCGTAAACAAGTGCTGGGTAACATGGTCGTACATCAGGCCGGGATCCCCACTTTGGAAGTCGGTGCGCCCACAGCCGCGGATCAGCAGGGCATCTCCGGTCAGGACGCGATCCCCATTGACGCGGTAGGTCATGTGGCTGTCGGTGTGGCCCAAGGTGGCAATGGCTTCAATGGGGATGGATCCCACTTGCAGCGTTTCCCCATGACCGATGAAACGATCTGCACATTGAGCCTTGGCCTGTACTGGCACCACCCCTTGGCAACCGGTCAGTTCCCGCAGCTTCCCGGTTCCCGTGATGTGATCCGCGTGAACGTGGGTTTCCAGGCAGTACTTCAAGGTTAGACCCAATTCCCGAATCAACTTCAAATCCCGCTCCACCTGCTCCAGTACCGGATCCACCAGGGCGGCCTCGCGAGTTGCCGGATCCGCGATTAAATAGGTGTAGGTGCTTGTTTCTGCGTCGAACAGTTGGCGAAATAGCATAGTGCCCTCCTGTCTGGTATCGAAAGCCCGACGTGAACTTGGACTTTCTAGGAACACTATATAACTATCTAGTGTTAAAATCAAGTTGCATGGACGGCGCAAGCAGGTTTGTTGATTGGGGAAAAGCCGGTGAGCAGAGCGGATGTGAATGAGTGTCGCACGATCCTGACGCCGCAGGTTCTCGACAGCGTGGCGGAGTACTTCAAGGTTTTGGCGGAACCCAGCCGCCTGCAGATCCTGTGTCAGTTGCGCTCGGGGCCCAAGAACGTCACCCAAATCTTGGAAGCTACGGGTATGGGCCAGGCCAATGTTTCCAAGCACCTCAAGATCCTGACCCAGGCAGGGATCGTCAGCCGTCAGCCCAAGGGGGTGAGTGTTTATTACCAAATTGCGGATCCCATGTGCTTTGAGCTGTGCGAAGTGGTATGTCGGCAGTTGGTGAGTCGGCTACAACAGCAAGCCCGCCAACTGGAGCCGCTGGCAGCCATTCACCCAGGTCAATCGAGCTGAGGCGAAAATGGTTCTCAAACGGGTTGGGGTTGTCGGGAGCACCTGATGATTAGTCCAGCCCCAGCCGCTGACGAAAGTAAGGGATGGTCTGTTGCAGCCCAACCTGCAAAGGGATCCGAGGTTCCCACCCCAAGAGGGCACGGGCTTTGCGAATGTCGGGCCGCCGCTGCTTGGGATCATCTGTTGGCAGGGGCCGGTAAACAACAGGAGAAGGGCTGCCCGTGAGCGCAAGGATCTGCCGGGCCAGCTCCAGGATGGTGAACTCCTCGGGGTTGCCCAAGTTAAAGGGGCCAGGGTAGGGGCTGTTCATCAGCCGGATCAAGCCCTCTACCAAGTCGGAGATGTAGCAAAAGCTGCGGGTCTGGGATCCATCCCCATAGACCGTCAGGGGATCCCCGCGCAGGGCCTGGACGATAAAGTTGCTCACCACGCGGCCATCGTCCTCCCGCATGGCGGGGCCGTAGGTGTTGAAGATGCGGGCCACCCGGATCTCCGTCTGGTATTGCCGCTGCCAGTCGAAGGTGAGGGTTTCCGCCAAGCGCTTGGATTCGTCGTAGCAGGCCCGCGGGCCGATGGGGTTGACGTGGCCCCAGTAGTCTTCCGGTTGGGGATGCACTTGGGGATCCCCGTACACTTCTGAAGTCGAGGCCAGCAGGAACCTCGCTCCCGTTTTCTGGGCCAGTTGCAGCAGGTGGTAGGTGCCCCAGAGGCTGGTGCGGATGGTGCGGATGGGATCCGCTTGGTAGTGGGGGGGAGAAGCGGGGCAGGCCAGGTGGTAGATCTGCTGGATCCCGGCCTCTGCCAAAGCGGGCGGCAGGGGCTCGGCAACGTCGTGCCAAATGAACTGAAAGGCTGGGTTGTCCAGATGGGCCTGGACATTGAGCTGCCGGCCCGTGTAGCCGTTATCCAGACAAATGACCCAGTGGCCTTCTTGCAGAAGGCGGGTTACCAAGTGGGATCCGATAAATCCCAGGCCACCCGTAACCAGGATCTTCATGATTTCCCCTGATTTCCCCAGCACCTACCAGCCCACTCCAATGAGGGTTATGCCCGCCTGCCGCACCGCCTCCCGATCCAGACAGTTACGGCCATCGATGAGCAAGGGCCGCCGCATCAGCTCTGCAATCCGTCGGTAATCCAGCGACAAAAACTCCGGCCACTCCGTCACCAACACCAGGGCATCGCAGTCCTGGGCCAGCCGGAAC
Organism: Synechococcus sp. R6-5; assembly: GCF_047461775.1. Lineage (NCBI taxonomy): Bacteria > Bacillati > Cyanobacteriota > Cyanophyceae > Synechococcales > Synechococcaceae > Synechococcus > Synechococcus sp. R6-5. The sequence continues at coordinate 2,290 of NZ_JANSHV010000234.1, read as the reverse complement.
ACATCCGTTTCCACCACCACATGGGCCAACCCCTCCCGCATCCCCGAGGCGGATACAATTGGATCATATGCCTTGACCTTGGCCCCCAGACGGTGGAGTTGTTCGATCAAAGTCAGGGAAGGGGCATCCCGCAGGTCGTCGGTGTGGGGTTTAAACGTCAGACCCAGTAGGCCAATGGTTTTTCCCTTGAGCACCTTGAGGGCCTGCTGCAGCTTTTCCACCAAACGTTGCCGCTGTTCTCGGTTGACCTCCACCGTGGCCCGCAACAGCTTGGCCTCATAGCCGTAGTCAGCAGCGGTTTGGATAAGAGCCGCCAGATCTTTGGGGAAGCAGCTTCCGCCCCACCCTATGCCAGCGTTGAGAAAGGCGCGGCCAATGCGCCTATCTAGGCCAATCCCTTCCGCCACCTGGGTGATGTCGGCGCCGGTGCGCTCGCAGATGTTGGCCATTTCGTTGATGAAGCTAATCTTGGTGGCCAGGAAGGCGTTGGCGGCATACTTGATCATTTCGGCAGAAGCCAGGTCGGTCACCAGCAAAGGCACGGGATCCCCTTGCAGGCCCTGCTGGCGGTTGAGGATGGGTTCATACAGCTGCCGCATGATTTCAATGGCGCGGGGGCTGTTGGAGCCAATCACAATCCGATCCGGGTAGAAGGTATCTTGGATGGCACTGCCCTCCCGTAGGAACTCGGGGTTGCTCACCACGTCAAACTGCGGCGTCCAAGGCGAGAGCTCCAAGGTCAGGGATCTGGCCTCTGGATCTCTCCCCACTTCTCGGCTGCTCAGCCGCTGCTTGGCGGCTTCGGCGGCCCCGTCCAAAATGAGCATGCGCACCCAGTCCCCAGAGCCAATGGGCACAGTGGATTTGTTGACAATGACTCGATAGTGCTCGTCCAGATGCTGGCCAATTTCCCGCGCCACTGCTTCCACGTAGCGCAGATCGGGATCCCCGCTGGGCAGGGCCGGGGTGCCCACGGCAATAAACACCACCTCGCTGGCCCGGATCCCAGAGCCCAGATCGGTGCTAAAGTGCAGCCGACCCGCCGCAGTTCCCTCCCGCACCAGCTCTTCCAGGCCGGGCTCGTAGATGGGCAGGCGACCCCGCTGCAGCCCTTCAATCTTGGCGGGGTTGTTGTCCACACAGATAACGCTATTCCCCAGGTGAGCCAGGCAAGCCCCTGTTACCAGGCCCACATAGCCAGCGCCTACCACAGCAACGTGCATACTCAGAGTTCGCTCCCCAATCGGCGGCCACTTGACTAAGCCTTAGCAGCTTGCTTTTAGGGTACCCTCCCTTACCCCTATTGAGGTCGGTGGCAGAATAAAGCAGGATATCTGTGGATCCCCGCTCGAGCTGCAGTGAGCTTTCTGGATTCTGCTGCCATAGCCAGCCGCCGCCAGCGCCAAGTGCAGAGGGTGCTGTACGTCACGCTAGGGCTAAATGTCCTGGTGTTTCTGATCAAGTTAATCCTGGGGCTGACGACGGGATCCCTGAGCCTCATTGCCGATGCCCTGCACAGCTCCACCGACAGCGCCAGCAACATTTTGGGCTTGGTGGCCATGCGCTTTTCTTCGCCAGAGCCCGATGACGACCATCCCTACGGCCATCGCAAGTTTGAAGCCATTGGAGCGCTGGGGATCGCCGCCTTTTTGGGGATGGCCAGCCTGGAGATCCTGCGCACAGCCGTGGAGCGGTTTTGGGAGCCCCAGCCCCACCTGCAGATCGATGAGCTGACCTTGGGGATGATGGTGGGCGTGCTGGGCATTAATGTCTTTATCACCCTCTACGAGCACCGCTGGGGCAAAGCTCTGTCCAGCCCGCTGCTGTTGGCCGATGCGCGCCATACCCTCAGCGACGTTGGGGTAACGCTGACGGTGTTGCTGGGGTTGGCCGGCATGCATTATTGGGGGATCCCTTGGCTGGACCAAGCCCTGGCTTTGCCGGTGGCGCTGCTGGTGCTCCGAAGCGGCTGGGAAGTGCTGCAGGAGAATCTTCCCTACCTCACCGACCGGGTGGCGATCCCCTCTGAGGCCCTGCGGGATCTGATCCTGAGCGTGCCAGGCGTGCTCGACTGCCATGACATCACTTCCCGCGGCATCCCCGGGGAGATAGTCTTTATCGAGATGCACCTGGTGGTGGAGCCACAGGACATTGAGTCCGCCCACCACCTTACCGAGGAAGTTGAACGCCTCTTGCAGGAGCGCTACGGGCCAGCGCGGATCCTCATCCACCTGGAGCCCCGCTCCCATATCGAGCAACCCTAGCAGGAGCATGACTCTAGTCAATAATA
>NZ_JANSHV010000233.1:0-7433 GCF_047461775.1 Synechococcus sp. R6-5 | reverse complement strand
TTTGGGAGAGGGGCTGGGGGTGAGGGCGTGGAACCTCTAGGTTTGCTTGAGAATCTCTTTCAAGTAGCCGATGACCGTTTCCGGCTTGAGATGGGCCATACAGGGATGACCCTCCACCAGGCAGGTTTCGTTTTTGAACTTGTTCTCTGCGCAGACCCGGCACTTGTAGGCGGTTTGGGTGAGATAGACGTGGGGCAGACGAGGAGCCCACAGTCGCACCGGGCTGGCCCCATCCCCATCGGCATCGTTGCCAAACAGGGCAATGGTGGGACAGCCCACTGCCGCCGCGATGTGCATCGGCCCCGCATCCACGGAGATACACACCCGCGCCCGCTTCAGGGCCCCCGCCAGCTCCATGAGGCTGGTTTTGCCCCGCAGGTCAACCATTCCCGTTTGCGCCAGCAGTTCGTCTTCGCTGCTGCCGCCGTGGTAGAGGGATCGCTGCAGCTCCGGCGCGCTGCCGATTAGCCCCACCTGCAGGCCCTGGCCTTGGCACCACTGGATCACCTGCCGCCAGTACTCCAGGGGCCACATCTTGGCGCGGCGGGTAGTGGTGATGTGCACCAAAACCTCTGGCACCGGAAAATCGGGATCCCGGCTGGGTAGCTCCAGACGGAAAAAATCCGTCTCCACGTACGCCAGGCGACAGAAGATTTCGGCGATGTAGTTGCTGGTGAGGATATCTTTGTAGCGCTGCAAAAACTCCAGGCTGTTCCAGTCGTCGTCTTGGAGCATGCGCTGCACCGGGTCGGAGCCGGGATCCAACTTGCGGCGAAAATCCAGAGTCAAGCCGGCCCCGGCAATGTACTGGGGGCGCAGGGCCGTTACCGCCACCAGGTTGAGCTCGCTAAACTCGTCGCAATTGATGGCCAAGTCGTAGGGGCCGGCCTGGGTCACCCGTTCTCGCACAGCAGCGGTCAGGGCCTCGAGGTAATCGGGACGACGGCTGTAGAGAGGAAAGCTGAAGTCGATGTAGGGGCAGTGGAGCTCAAAGTCGCGGGTAATCTCGCTGCCAAAAAAATCCAGCACACAGCCGGGGTATTTTTCCTTGAGGCCCCGCAACAGCGGGATGGTAACCACAAAATTGCCCACCTTGCTGGAGGAAAACACCGCCAGGTGGGGATGTTCCCGCAGAGGTTGGTTGGCAAACCGTTGCATAAGGCTGGGATCCCCAGGAAGATATCAACCCCGCTGGAGGTGGTGCGGGTGGTGCAGACAGAGCACTTTTGCTAGGCTAGCATTCCTCTGTCCTGCACTTGGATGGCCATGTTGGGATCCCTGGGCCTCAGGGGAGACTGGCTTGGCTGCCATCCCAGATGACCACCACAGCAAAGCGATCCAGGAAGCCATCTGTCGCATTCATCTGGCGCAGACTAAAAGCATCTTCGGCGGAAATCACCAGGTCGTAGCCCAGGGTGCGGATGGCACGAATGCGGTGAGGCCGTTCCCCGATGCGGTTCACCAGTGAGCGGGCCTGCTCTTCCGAGGTGGCATAGGCAGCTGTGCCCTCGCTGCCCACAAAGGCCGCGTTGAGGTCTTGGCCAAGAGTAACGGGGGTATAGACTTGATTGCCATCGGGATCAAACAAGCGCATTGACTGGCTAGGCAAGAAATCCAAGCCTCGTGCATCCACAATCAACCCTGTCACTTGCGGTTCCCGCCGCTGGGATCCCGCCTCCAGACCCGTTCCGCCCCCTGGCCCTTGGCCTGTGCCCACCCCTGAGCCAGGACTGGCTCCGCGCACCCCACTCTGGCCGCTGCCCGGCCCGATCACTTCCCCCTGCCGGGATCCAGAGCCACTGCCGCCAGGGCTGGTGCCGAACTGCCGCAACAGATCCAGATCGAAAACCGGGCCTTCTGCCACTTCTCCATGGCCGGGTTGGGCCGGCTGGACTTTTGGATCGGCTTGATCTGTTTGTGGGAGCGGAACAGAATCCTGGGTTACTGGACGCCAGGGCGTTGCTTCAGAAGCGGGCAGGGTAGGGGATCCCCCTTGCAAGCGGTAAAGGGGAGGAAACAGCGTTTGGGCATCCACAGCTTCCACCGGCAAGACCGGCCCCGCCAGCAGGATCCCCAGTGCTGCCCAGCTCACTTGGATCCGTATGCCTTGAATCCTATACTTCCACCACCTCATGCCCACACCTCTTGGCCTCAAAACCTGCGGCCCATCTCGCAACAGCTCACCTTTCCCCCATGCTACCCAGGCAGGGCCGGTTCGGCAGGGGATCCCGCGCAGTCTTCCCCTTGGCTTGAGAGCAGCTGGGGCTCCTGGCCTCTCCCTAAAGGTGGGTCGGAGAACAAGAGATTGATCCCCAGCGATCCCCAGGGTCTTGACCGACAGGCAAAAATACGCAAACATGGGTTCATCATTCTTGATGATCCCCGTTGATCCCCACCTGTGGTCATCAGCGGCTGGAGAGCCCGAGGCAAGCCGATACATCAGCAGGTTCAAGGTTGTCCTCAGAACCACAAGCTGGGATCGGCCCATAGGACAAAAGCTGGAGCATTGCACGAAGCCCGATTTGTCGAAGACAGGAGACCCCGACCATGCCACAAGAGCGGATCCCGTTGGAAGAAATGACCATCCGGCAGTTGCGGGAAGAAGCTGCCCGCTATCAGATCCCCAAGTACAGCCGCATGACCAAAGACCAGCTGATTGAGGCCATTCGAGAGGCCCAAGTCAAAGCTGGCCGCCCTGTCGATGCCATGCCGGAGCCCAAGGGGCAAGAATCGGTCACCCAAACGAAGTTTAGGGGTCAAGAGGTTGCCAGCAAGACGGATCTGGCCGATGTGGACAAAGGGCTGGGGGATCTGCCGGAGGGCTATGGGGAAAGCCGCATCGTTTTGCTGCCGCGGGATCCCCAGTGGGCCTACGCCTATTGGGATGTGCCCAACGAGGCTAAAGAAAGCAAGCGCCGCGAGGGGGGTCAGCAATTGGCGCTGCGCCTCTACGATGTGACGGATATCGATTTCAGCTACCAGCCGGCCCACAGCATGCAGGAGTACCCCTGTGATGAGTTGGCGCGGGAGTGGTACCTGCCGATTCCGGTGAGCGATCGTTCCTACATTGTGGAAATTGGCTACCGGACGGCAGATGGCCGCTGGCTGATGTTGGCCCGCTCGGCGGCGGTGATGGTGCCGCCAGTCTTTCCCTCCGACTGGTTTGAAGAGCATTTCCTGACGGTGCCCTTCGATATGGCCCTGCAGGGCCGCACCCTCTACCAGCTCAGCGAGCCTTACAAGCGCAGTGCCACCGGCATGGGTGTGGTGGCCTACAAGGGCGATGAGCCGCAGCAGGGTGCCACGGTCGATCCCTTCCTGGAAATGGTGGGTGGCTTTGAGGCGATGCGGGTGGCGGGATCCCTGTTTGGCAGCCACCAGATGGGCAGCCGCCAATTGGTGCCCGAGCAGGCCATCAGCTCGTTTATCATCCCCTCGGGTGTGGGCATGATGGGGATGGCCATGGCGGAGGTGCCCGCTGCTCCCTGGATGGCTTCAGGATCCGGCCTGGGCCTGTTCTCGGGGGCTTCCGAAGTGCTGCCTCAGCGCTCTCGCAAGTTCTGGCTGGTGGCCGATGCCGAGCTGATTGTCTATGGGGCCACAGAGCCGGATGCCACCGTTACCATTGGCGGGCGCAAGATCCAGCTCAACCCCGATGGCACCTTCCGCTTCCACATGGCCTTCCCAGACGGCAACATCGACTTCCCCATCTTCGCCGTGGCTGCCGATGGCGAGCAAAACCGGGAGATCCACATGACTTTCGACCGCCGCACCCTCTCCCGCCGCACCAACACCAAGGAGGAGGCCATCGAGGAGCTGTTGCCCTAAAGGATCCAACCTTCGGCTTCTCGCCCCCTGGAGCTGGCCGGGGGGCTTTTTTCCCTGGGCTGGAGAGCTTGACTCTAGTCATCGAAACAGGGGATGCCAGTCCTAGGAGAGGTCAATCACCTGGATCAGTTGTTTCAGCTTCTCCATCACCCGTCCGGAGCGAAGTAGGTCTTCCGCCTGTTGGATCCCTTCTGGCAAGGATGGGGCGTGGCCGAGGAGCCACAGATAGCTGCCCCCATTCCAGAGAACGGCTGGGGTGAGTTCACAGGGATCCCCGCTGAGCACCTGCTGCATCTGCCGGAGCAGCTCTTTCTCTCCGGAGAAGGGAATCTCCGGGCCTGCCAAGTGGCAATCTCTGGCCTTCAAGAGCAGCCGTTTGCCGCCCTGGTTGAGAATGGCCGCTCGCTCCCGTGGCAGGTCGCAACTGCCTTCCAGACCTTTGACGGTGGTGAATTGCCGAATCTCCCGCAGGGCAAACAGCTCCAGCATCGTGGCCTCGGTGGGAGGATGCACATAGCCGGCCACCAGGTGAAAGGGGCCTTGGTAGGGCGTCCAGACCAGTTCCAAGGTGGCCAAGGGGGGGCGCTTGCCGATTTGATCCCGGTAGTCCATCAGAGCCTGAGCCTGGGGAAAACAGGTGGGCAAATACAAAAATCCCAGCCCGGTTTGTTCCAGCAGTTGCCCCACCCGCTCCAGGGATAGCCCTCGCCAATCCACCCCCAAGCTCCGCCACACCGCTTCCAAGGGCAGCCCATACTTGGTGGGACAGAAGCCAGAGCCATGCAGCAAAACGGCTGACCCTGCCGCTGCTAGCAGCAAAGCCACCAGCACCCCCAGCGGTGCCGTCCGCGAGCGGCCATCGTAGGGATGGCCAAAGATGATCAAGGGATGAGGCAGATCCTGCCGGGGCAGAAGAGGGCCGTACTCTGCATAGGCATCCAACATACCGGCCAGCTCCTCGGCAGTGGGGCGCTTGATGCGGTGGGCAATTAAAAAAGCCCCGATCTGGGCGGGAGTGGCCTCCCCCCGCAGGAGCATTCGAGCAGCGCTGGCGGCCTCTGCCCGGCTGAGATCCTGGTGGGTGTGGGTGCCGCTGCCGATTTTTTTCAACAGCTCGCGAAACTCTTGGCTCATAGCATCGGCGGTCGGGAGCGCTGGGCTACTCAGGATAGGGGGAGATAAGGGCGGAACACTTGCAACTACCGATACAGGTATTTGACAACTTACAGAAATTTCTACAAAAAATCCCTACAGAACTGACAACAGCCCGGCAGAGGGCTGAGGGAAATGGGGATCTGTACCGGAAGCAGGCTCAACCTCAGACTGCCTGATAAGCTGGGCGGCCAACTGCAAAAACCGGCGAATGGGAGGGATCCGATAGCGATCGCTGGTGGTGACCATAACCACCTGTCGCCTCAATAGGGGGGGCTCGGTGGGTCGCACCTGCAAATCCGGATCGGCGCAGCAGTCCACCAGGGCCGACTCCGGCAGGAGGGCAATCAACTGCCCCTGTCGCACCACCCCCCGAAAGGCATCCAAGGTGTTCAGTTCCAGGGCTGCTTTCAGGGGAAGCCCCTGTCGGGCCAGATGGGATCCCACCAAGGAGCGCATAGCATAGCCATCCTTGAACACGGCCTGGGGATACTCCGCCAGCACCTTCCAGGGGATCTGCTCGTAGCGGCTGAGGGGATGGTTGGCGGGCATCAATACTTGAATCGGCTCGGAGTACAGTGGCTCCACCACCAGCTCTGCCCCCCGCGTCATCAGGGGATTCTCCATCACCAGGGCCACATCCACCAGCCCATCCCTGAGCACCTTTAAGGCGCGGTCGCTGCCCAGAGCGGTAACCCGCAACTGCACCTCTGGGTACTCCCGGCAAAACTGTTGCAGCACCGGCGGCAGTTGATGGGCGATCAGAGAATGGATCCCAGCAATGCAGAGCTCAGTTTGCTGGCCCTGCAGCCATTCTCGAATGCTTTCCTGAGCCCGCTGCCATTCTTGACAGATGCGACGGGCATGGGGCAAAAGCCGTTCCCCAGCTACGGTTAGAGCCACCGGGCTTTTGCGATGCAACAGCGGAGCCCCCACCGCTTCCTCCAGGGCCTGGATCTGGCGGCTAATAGCCGATTGGGTCAGACCGCTGAGGCGAGCAGCGGCCAAAAAGCTACCTGTTTCCACCACGTTCAAAAAAGCTTGCAACAACTCCAGCCGCACTCGGGATCCCTTGATGATGTAGCCTGCCGTGGTGGCATCCTAGCTGGGGAAGCGGTAGGCTTTTGTAAACACCGTTACAAGTTGTTTGTTGGACTGGGGATCCCCAAGCCAGGAGGAGAAGCAGATGGGTTGGGATCCAGCCTTGCTGGAGGGGCTGCTCAACTCTGCCATTCCGCACCTTTTCCCCGCTGCCCAAGTGGCCATCCGCCACAAGGGAAGGTGTATTTACTCAAGGGCGGCAGGTTATCTCGACCCTGAGACCCGGCGCCAACCAACAACCTCGGCCACCCGTTTTGACCTGGCCTCGCTGACCAAGCTCTACACCGCCACCGCCTGCATGGCCCTGGTGGAAGCCGGAGCGTTGCTGTTGGATCAACCGGTGAGTCTCCTGTTGCCGGAGTTTCAGGGATCCCGCCCCATTGCCCCCTATGAAGATCCTCTGCAGCCGGGGAAATGGATTGCTGTGGAACCGGAATCCTTAGGCCAGCTTGTTGCAACAGAACAGGTGACGGTGCGACAGTTGCTGGCCCACACCGCCGGTTTGCCCGCCTGGCGGCCCCTGTTTCGACAGCCCGATGCCGAATCGGCCCGGCACATGGCTTTGCACACCTTTTTTGCCTACAGACCAGGATCCCGCACAGTCTACAGCGATCTTGGATTGATCCTGCTGGGGCTGGCTTTGGAACGTCTGAGCGGAACCCGTCTGGATCAGATCTTGTACGCCCGGATCTTGCAGCCTCTGGGCCTGAGCCAAACTCAGTTTTATCCAGGGGATCCCTTTGACCCATCCTCTGTCTCTGGCTCTTGTGCCCCCACCGAGCTGTGTCCTTGGCGAAAGCGCCGCCTGCAGGGGCAGGTTCACGACGAAAATGCCGCCCGCCTGGGCGGGACCGCCGGCCATGCCGGACTATTCGCCACGGCAGAGGAAGTAGCCGCTTTCGGAGAGAGTTTTTTGACGGGATCCCTGTTGCAGCCGCAGACGGTGAGGGAAATGACCCGCGAGCAGTTGCCTCAGCAAGGGGATGCCCACCGCTGTCACGAGCGCCGGGGTTTGGGGTTTGCCTTGCGCTCTCCGGATCCCTTGGCCAGCAGCTACCCGTTCAGCCCCAGCGCCTTCGGCCACACCGGCTTCACCGGAACCTCCCTGTGGATCGATCCAGAGCGGGAGCTGGTGGTGACGCTGCTCACCAACGCCGTCTACCACGGTCGGCGGGAGAACGGGTTCCAGGCTTTCCGGGTTGCCTTCCATCAGGCCATCCTAGAGGGGCTTTCTTGATCATTGAGTCCCTGACCGTTCCCGCTAGGGTGCCGTAGGCATAACCGAGGCTGAGGTGGACGAGACCTTTTACCGACAGTTGGCAGACATGCTGATACATTTACGCTGAACACTG
>NZ_JANSHV010000232.1:0-8944 GCF_047461775.1 Synechococcus sp. R6-5 | reverse complement strand
GGGTCAACGGAAGAATCAGGGTTTGAGGCTTGTCGCCGACCCTGTCGCTAACTGGGTTGGTGTAGAAATTGACATGGATCCTCCTGCCCCCCTTGAGGTTGCTGGGGAGCTGCCTCTGAGAAGCGGAAGCAGGGGGCCAATGAGGGCAAGATGAGAGGCTAGGGAGCGACGACATAGCAATCTTGGGAGAGGCGCTCGTTGCCTCCCCACTTTGCCAGCTTACTTCCGCCGCAGGCAGGTATGAAGACCGGGCTTGAGACCCGGTTTTTAGGTAAAACTCCCTGAGTAAAAGTTCTCAATAGAAACTACCAAAGTTACTGCAGGAGCTGGGATCCCAATTTGGGAAGCTTGCGAACCCTAAATGCCTGGGGACTTGCTGGGTGGGCTTTCTTCGGCTACTGCTTGCCTGCGTCGATCCCCGATGCCGCAATCACCACAGCATTCCGGTCGCTTGAAGTCGTCCCAATGGATGCAAGCCCGGCAGCCTTTCAGCATTTCCGGCCAGCGCTCCCGAATCAACAGTTGCCGCAGTTTGACTTCCCGTGACTCCTGAAAGGGGTGTTGGAATTGATCCATAGCTATTGGGTTTCCCAGCTCTCTTATCTGGTATAAAAGCAGATTTGAGTTTGGGATCGAGAAATATCAGTATAGCTTAAGGTTTGGGTGACCCAATCTTTTCTGCTGGTTCTAAGACAGCCGAGATAAATCAATCCACTTTTATCCATCACCTTAGGAAAAGATTTACCAAAAAATGTAAACAGTTTACACAAAACTTAGCCCATTTTTTCTCCGCTCAAAACAAAGGTGGGATCCAATGCCAGCAGCATTTGAGTCCGACCGCGGTGTTCCAGGCGGTTCACCGCCGATTGAATCACCTCCACATGATGAGCCCGCACAGCGGCCAGGCCGGCAGAAAGGCCGTAGAGCCCATCCAAAGAGTTGGTCGTCGCCACGACCCGCCCGTTGGGGCTGAGATGGCTCCAGCAGGCTTCCAAGATCTCGCGTAGAGGATGGCCCCCCTCAATGCAGATGCGATCCGGCGCTGGAGAAAGGTGTTGCAGACAATCGGGGGCAGTACCTTGAATCACCTGCACGTTGGCGAGGCCAAATTTCCGGCAATTGCTCTCGATTAGGCTGACTACCTCGGCATCTCGCTCGATGGCAATCACGCGAGCTTTGGGGCATAGAACAGCCGCTTCAATGGCAATGGTGCCGGTTCCGGCGCCGATATCCCACAGGCAGTGGTTCTCTCCCAGGCGCAACTGGCTTAGCACCAACACGCGCACCTCACGAGGGCTCATCGGGATCCCTGGGATGCGTTCAAAGGCAGAGTCTGGGATCCCTGGGGTGCGGTAGGGCCAAGAGAAGGCGGCTGACATGGGTAAAGTACCGTTGCAGAGGAAGTTTGTCTATACATATCCCTCAGCATAGAGCGAATGCTCAACAGGCCATCTCCAACCTGATAGGGGTGCCGCTTCTCCCGCCCAATCATTGCCCAGATGGGCACCACAAACGCCCTCTGAGCTCAACGGAGTGGTTGGAGCAATTCCCAACCGGCAAAGCTGCAGTCCAAAACCAAAATGATCCTGCCCCCTTGAGGAATCGAGTTGGACACTAGGGAAGTTCTGGAGACAAGCGGGACCCTTTTACCCAAGAGCTCATTTTGCGTCGGATGTAGCTAGTGCTGCCGGAAAAAGTTGTAGTTGGGGCAATGTTCAGTACAAGAGGATCTTAAGAACGTTTCCTTGAACTGGAGCCTATCAAACCATCCATCCAAAGAATAAGCTTTGCTCGCAGATACAGCCAAATCTCATCATTTGCCCGCAACAGGAATAGAACATGTAGGCTCAATACGACGAAAACACACAGGTTCCCTAAAAAAGTGTAGGTTTGGATAATTTGATCGGTGCTCCAGCCAAAGTCGTAGTTTAGGCGGTTCATATCCCCCCTGGCATCTCCTTGGCCGCCCAACAAAGTTCCCCAGGGAACCTCGGCCAATCCCAGTCTGATGCTGTGCCATTCCCAAAAGCTTCTCCACAGGCTGCTGCTCGCGATCCCCAGCACGACAAATCGCAAAGAGTCCCATCGCCAACGATCTGGCAGGGGAAAATAAAAGCTGGCCATCAAAAAGGTGCTGAGATAAAACTCCCCTCCAACACCACCAAAGGTAATCAACAGATCCTGAGTGCGATTGGGCATCAGCCAGGTCATATAGAACTGGAATAGGGCAAGAAGAACGGCCAGCGCCTGTAGCCATCTCATCTGCTCCTGGCGGGCCGACCAGAACAGCAAAATCAGCAAAAAGAGGATTCCAAAATACACAAAGGGATCCCTCTGGGAGCTAACGCTTGTCCAGCCGATGGGCAGAGGCAAAGCCCGATACCCGCTCCACCAGGCGATGGTGGCATGGCCGAGCTCGTGAATCCAAATGTGCCAAGGCAAATGCAGCAACCGCAATAAGCCGATGTTGTTCACCATCAGGGCCACCGCAAACGCAGCCGGGTAAGCCCAAGCGTTGACTGCCCAGTTATCGAAGGAAAACCGATCCCAACGCCGCCGGGATCCCAGCTTTAGGCTCTGCCGCCAGAGCAAGCGTGAGCCGCGGAAAGCGCAAATCTCCACTTGATCCAGCCGTGGAATCCGCAGTTGCTTCAGGATCAGAAACAGTTGGGCGGCGGCAACTTGGGGGGAGAGCGCAGGCTGGTACAGGGATCCCAGCAGGTGGACGTGCAGGGTCTCGTCGGCAAAGTCTACTCGGGCACACCAGCGACGCCGCAGCAGCTCCATCCGCACAACCTGCACAATCGACTGGGCGTGTCCAGCTCGGGCCAGGGTTAGGAGATCCGGTGGTTTGGGCATCCCAAGATACCTCGCCGGAGAACAAGCAGGAAGAAGAAGGGGCGAGCCTCTACCCATCATCCCCCAGCCCTGCAGGCAAGAGCGGAATTGCGCTCCTTCCCAGGCTGCTCCGAGGGCAGGTTGGTATAGTTGAGGGCAGCAGGTGTGGGGAGTGGATGGAAGGTCATGCCTGAATTCGGCAAGCCGAGGTCAAGGCGGATATGGGGGGCGATGCTGCTGTTGAGCTTGGCGGGAGCAGGACTGTTTCCCCCTCCCTCTGTCCAGGCCCAGACGACCACAATCCCAGGGTTATCTCGCATCGACCGCTGGCACTACGACCCTCAGCAGGGGCGGCTGGAAGTCAATACACAGGGAGAGGTGCGGCCTTTCCTGTTTGTTCTGCAAAACCCCCCCAGAGTGGTGCTGGATTTTCCCAACACCCGCTTCGGACGGGAGCCCCAGACCCAGACCTTTGCAGGCCGTGTCGCCTCTGTGCAGATTAGCCAGCTTACGGATACCATCACCCGTTTTGTGCTCTATCTGCAGCCGGATCAGCCCCTCAGCCTTAACCACCTGCAACTGCTCACCGCCGGCCCCTCCCGCTGGGCCGTTCAATTCACCCAGGCCGCTCCCCCTTCGCCGCTGTTTCCCCCCTCATCTGCCGGCTCATCAGCTCCCATCCCACTGCCCCAGAGCCAAGCTGTCGGATCCCCCCCACCCCTGCCTGTCTCCCGCTCCGGCCATCAAATTTTAGAGGTATCCCCGCAAGCAGAAGGCTTTTTTATCCGTACCCAAGGCAGCCCCTCCACTACGGTGCGGCGCATCCTCGATCCGGATCGGGTAGTGGTGGATTTTCTCAACACCACCCTCAGCCCTGCCCTCACCCAGCGAGCTTATGTCATCAACCGTCTGGGGGTTTCGCGGCTGCGTATCGGGCAGTTTGAGCCCACCGTTGCTCGGGTAGTGCTGGATGTGGATTCCTCCGGTGGCGACTGGGAAGCCCGCTACGACCCACAGCGAGGTGGGATCTGGATCCAGCCTGCCGGCGGTGCTGCCCAGGCCAGCCTTTTGCCCGAGGTCAGCTCTGTCAACAGCAGTGGGCCGCTGGCCACGTTGCAATCGGTTCAGCTCCAGGGCAACCGGTTGATCATCAGCGCCGATGGATTCATGTTCTACCGGGCCGGCTGGGATCCCGAGAGTGGTGGCTACCGCATCAACGTGGCGCCGGCGCGCCTGCCCCAGTCTATGCCGGATCCCGGCTTGCCGGTTGGAGGGCCGGTGGAGCGGATCCGCTTTGTCCAGGAAGATGCCCGCACGGTCAGCATTCTGGTGCAGCCCGCCGAGGAGTTCAATGTCTTCGAGCCCAACCCCGGCCAGGGATCCCGCCGCATTACCTTGGAGCTGCGACCTCTGAATGCTCCTCCACCAATACCTCAGCCGCAGACGCCCGGCCCTGCCTCCCCTTCCACCCCCCAATCTCTGAACCGGACGGTCATTGCCATCGACCCCGGCCACGGGGGACGGGATCCCGGTGCCATCGGGGTGGATGGGATCCAGGAGAAGGACATCGTGCTCTCCATTTCCCACCAGGTACGACGACTGTTGCAGGAGCGGGGGTACGGGGTGGTGATGACCCGCACCGATGACCGGGAAGTGCTGCTGCAACCGCGGGTGGATATGGCCGTTCAGGCCAACGCTGCCCTCCTGGTGAGCATTCATGCCAACGCCCTGGATCGCTCCGGCATTCACGGCATCGAGACCTACTACCTGCGACCCGATAGCGCCGAGCTGGCCGCCATCTTGCACCGCAGCTTGGTCAGGGCCACCGGTGCTGCTGACCGGGGGGTGAGACGAGCCCGCTTTTTTGTGGTGCGGGAAACACCTGTGGGTATGCCCTCCGTGCTGCTGGAGTTGGGATACGTAACCAACCCAACCGAAGGGCGAAAATTGGCTACTGCCGAATATCAGGCTATTTTGGCGCGGGCCATTGCCGATGGCATTGAGACTTTCTTGCGCAGTCGCTAGCCGTTGGCTGAGCTTGTTCATGTCTATCGGATCTCTCAATTGATCCTTAATTGATCGAATTGACGATCCAGTTGGCCCAGTTGATCTCAGAGGGAAGGCAGGGAATCTGTCGCCGAGATTCTCGAAAGCAGGGTAGGATACAGCAGCTTAGGCCAAGGTGTTGAGGAGAACGGAGCATGCAGTGGGAGTGGAAATCAGAGCCAGATCCCAGTTGGCCAATTGGGGTGTTTGACAGCGGCTTGGGCGGGCTGACGGTTTGGCGAGCCTTACGCCGCCGACTCCCCCAGGAACGGCTCATCTACTTCGGCGACACAGCGCGGTTGCCCTATGGGGAACGCTCGCCAGAGGAGATCCTGGCCTTTGTGCGGCAAATTCTGACGTGGATGCAGGCGCAGCCGGTGAAGCTGGTGGTGATGGCCTGCAATACCAGCTCGGCCTTGGCTCTGGACCACGTGCGGCAGGAGTTTGCCCTGCCCGTTCTGGGGTTGATCCTACCCGGCGCCCAGGCAGCACTGGCCCAAGGATCCCGCATTGGGGTGCTCGCCACGGTGGCCACGGTCAAGAGTCGCGCTTACTCAAAAGCCATTCAGGAGTACAGCGCTCTGGATCCCAAACGCTTTCCGCACCCTGTTCATTGTTGGGAGCAAGCCTGCCCTGAGTTCGTCCCTCTCATTGAAGCCGGATGGCTGGATAGCCCTGCTCTGCGACAAGCGGCTGAACACTACTTGCAACCGCTGTTGCAACAGGGGATCGATACTCTTGTCTATGGCTGTACTCACTACCCCCTGCTGGATCCAATCCTGAAGCCTTTGCTGCCGTCCTCGGTCAAACGGGTAGATCCAGGGATGGCGCTGGTGGGATCCCTGGCCCGCGAATTGAGCTTGTGGGGCTTGCGCCGCCCCTCGACCGCTGCCCAGGAGGAACCCCACCGTTTCTGTGTGAGCGGGGATCCAGAGCGATTTGCCCAGTTGGCCACTCCTTGGTTGGGCTTTCGGCCCCAGGTAGAACGGGTGGAATTGCCGGCTTTGGATGTCAGCAACTCCCTCCGCCCCTGAGCGCCCTTCTCCTCGGGGATAAAGATTGGGGGCCCCTCAACGGGTCATCACCTGCAAGGGGAAACGTTCCGCCAACTCCCCTTCCACCTTGGGTAGCCATTCCTCTTGGAACACCCACACCTGCCCCTGCTGTACACGGCCATCGGGGTTTTGCGTCAGCTCCAGCCAGTACACAAATTGGTTTCCCCGCAGCACCACCCCTTGGATGGCAAGGGCCAAGGTATAGCCCGGACTGCTTGCCAGAGCTTCTGGGGATGGGTAGCGAATCACCTCCACCGCCTGATCCAGATCGGCGGCGATCTCCGGCCCATAGACATCGCGAATGGCTTGAAAGAGATCCTCTGCTGTCAGTCCTTGGGGGCGAAAGAACGTCATCCGTTCCGAGCGAATCGTCTCCCGATCCAGCGGGTTGATGATCCGTCCCGGCGGAGCCACCGAAGCCAAGAACGTAAAACGGGATCCATCCGGCTCCACTCGGTTGATGTTCAGGGTTTCGCCCGGACGGGGCCGCAGCACAGGATTGTCCCTCACCCAGGCCGCCACCTGATCCGGAGATTGCCCAGGGATCCCCCAAGCTGCCAACTGAAGGCCCGTCGCCCAACAGGCCATTGCCAAACCGGTTCCTTGCACCCAACTACCCCAGAGAGCCCTTGTTTGCTTTACACCCAAGACCGGCCAGCGATTGCAACGCACGTTCCCATTCCTCCGGGCAAACAACACAAAAACACCACAGTAGAATTAGAGAGACTAAGAGATAAATTGAGCGGGCATGGGCAGATCCATCCTCGATGCAAGCGCCCAACAGTCTTGCCCCTCCCCACTGTACCTGAAGATGTCGGCGCGCCTGTTGCGTCTGAGCGCGAGCATTGCGGCCAATGGTTGCAAAGATCCCTCGGCAAGATGCGCAGATCCCCACGGCCTGATCCCGCAAAACGTAAAAAGTATCTTAAGATCAACGGTAAGCAAATCTCATACGCACTAGGTCAGCACCTCAGGAGGTAACCGATGGCTCTCGTTGCAATGCGGACGCTGCTGGATCATGCCGCCGAACATGGCTACGGCATTCCTGCCTTCAACGTCAACAACATGGAGCAGATCCAAGCAATCATGCAGGCAGCCCATGAAACCAACAGCCCCGTTATCCTGCAAGCCTCTCGAGGGGCACGCAAGTATGCGGGCGAGAACTTTCTGCGGCACCTGATCCTGGCGGCAGTGGAGACCTACCCCCACATCCCCGTCGCCATGCACCAAGACCACGGCAATAGCCCGGCTACCTGCTATTCCGCCATCCGCAATGGCTTCACCAGCGTCATGATGGATGGATCCCTCAAAGAAGATGCCAAAACCCCGGCCAGCTACGAGTACAACGTGGCCGTGACCTCCGAGGTGGTGAAAGTGGCCCACGCAATTGGGGTAAGCGTGGAAGGAGAACTGGGCTGCCTGGGATCCCTGGAGACGGGCCGTGGGGAAGCGGAAGATGGCCACGGTGCGGAAGAGGCGCTCAGCCATGACCAACTCCTCACCGACCCCGACCAAGCGGTGGACTTTGTGGAGCGAACTCAGGTGGATGCGCTGGCCGTAGCCATTGGTACCAGCCATGGCGCCTACAAGTTCTCCCGGAAGCCCACTGGTGACATCCTCGACATGGAGCGCATTGCTGAGATCCACCGCCGCCTGCCCAACACGCACCTGGTGATGCACGGTTCCTCCTCGGTGCCCAAGGAGCTGATCGACATCATCAACGAATACGGCGGCTCCATTCCCGAGACTTACGGTGTGCCGCTGGAAGAAATTCAGCGGGGCATCCAAAATGGAGTGCGCAAAGTGAACATCGACACCGACAACCGCCTGGCCATCACAGCTGCCGTGCGCCGCGCTCTGGCCGAGAATCCGAAAGAGTTTGACCCCCGCCACTTCCTCAAGCCTTCCATCAAGGAAATGCAAAAAGTCTGTGCTGAGCGCTACATTGCCTTCGGCTGTGCTGGCCATGGTACCAAAGTTCCGGTGGTTACCTTGGATGAGATGGCAGCCAAGTATGCTTCTGGAGCTTTGGCGGCTCAGGTGAAGAAGACCGTTGCGGTCTAGTCCCCACATCCTGCAAGAACTCTGGAATGCTTGCCGGGGCGCTTCCAGGGTTTTCCTTGGAGATCAGCTAGGTCACTGGACTCAGATTGGACAAATAAGGGGATCCAGCTGGGATCCCCTTTTGCTTTGGAGGAACTTGATGCGTTTTAGGGGTCAGGCAGCTTTTGCCGCAGAACGTTTTTCCGTCTCAATTTGATGGTTCAGCAACGCCAAGCTTAGGCAGTCCAACAGTTCCAGGTCAGCCTCAGAGTAGCGCCGCTGAAAGAGCAGCTCATTGATGCGGTTCTCTTGGTCCAAGCTGAGGAAGCTGCTGCGGAACACCTGCTCCACGATTTCTTGGATGCTGGAGGGCAGAGTAACAGAGTCAAGACTTGTATTCATGGCTGGTTCTGTTTGAGAGATGGCTTTTGAAGGGAGAAGACTATCTTTGCCAAGAGGTGAGGTAGCGCTGCTCGATGTCCTGCAGGGAAAGATGGGAAGCCCTGGGCCGCGGCTCATTCACGGAGGAGACATCGTTCTGCCACTTGAGGGATACTCCCAGCAGTGCTCCCAAAGAGAAGCTCTCGCTCAATAGGGCTGCTATGCGGTAAGTACGGTAGTCCAGGGTTAGATCTTCACTGACTTGCATCTGTGTTTCCTCCGTATTTCTAACGTTCATGCCCCTATCATAGCCTCGAGATCAGTGGAAGTACAGAGAAACATCGAGGATTTGCGTAGGCAATTTGTACGTTTCTTCTACGCGATTTGGCGGATATCGGTGGGATCCCAGGGGTCTTTGGGGCGGGTTCAGGGTTGAGTCAGGGATCCCAGCCCAGCAGAGCACAGATGTCCGCAGCCAGGGTGGCGGCGTTGAAGGGTTTGCCGATGAGGCCATTGGCTCCAAGCTGAGCCAGAGAGGAGGGTGAAACTGGGAAATTGACATCCTCCCCGGCCTGAAGGCC
>NZ_JANSHV010000231.1:0-3047 GCF_047461775.1 Synechococcus sp. R6-5 | reverse complement strand
GACTCCGTCCCGCTGGCGCGAACGGCTGAAGGCGGTACACTGGGGCTGTTCTTGGATCCCTCTGTCATCCACACACCTCTAGATGAGCCTTTTGGCCCGCTCCCTGGCCTACGCCCAGAACCACAGCGACATGCTGTTTCAAGCCTTCGTCCAACACCTACAACTGGTGGCGGTGCCTTTAGGAATGGGGCTGCTGTCGGGTTTGCCGCTGGGCTTTTTCAGCTCCCGCTCCCAGATGCTTTCCCTGGTGGTGATCAATGCGTTCAGCAGCCTGCGGGTGATCCCCAGTTTAGCCATTTTGTTTTTGGCCATCCCCTATTTCGGCCTCAGCTTTCGTTCGGCAGTTGTCGCCCTAACCCTTCTGGCGTTGCCCCCCATTCTGATCAGCACGGATGTGGCCTTCCGCAGCCTTGAGCCGGCCCTGCGGGAAGCTGCCCTGAGCATGGGCATGACTCCTGGCCAGGTGTTACGGCACGTGGAGATCCCTTTGGCCTTGCCGGTGATCTTGGCCGGTGTTAAAACGGCTACCATTGAGGTGATTGCCAGTGCTACCCTGGCAGCATTCATCGGCGCGGGAGGGCTGGGTACTTTCATCACCCTGGGGTTTGCCCTCTACGACAACGCCATCCTGCTGGTGGGGGCGGTTCCAGTGGCCCTTCTGGCTATTGCGGCCGAGATCGGCCTTGGCACTCTGCAGCGGGCTTTGGAACCTCCCCAAGCCTGAGGTTCTGTGAGGGATCCCATGCTGTCTTCCTCTAGTTCTTCTGAAGTGCGATCCCGGTGGCCTTTCCGCTCCATTCCTTTGCGGGTGGCGTTGCTGCTGCCCCTAGTGCTCTCAGTAGCAGGGGGAGTGGGGGGAGTGGCCTATCTCTCCTGGCAGGGCGGGCGACACCTGGCGCTGCGCTTGACGGAGCAACTGAGGCGGGAAGTTACCGACCGCACCGAAGAGCATCTTGCCAGATATTTGCAAATTCCCCTTCAGATCAATGCCCTCAATCAAGGGGCAGTGAGGGGGGGGCTGCTGCCCGATTTGACAACCCCCAGCCCAGCCGATCTAGAGGTGCTGGAAGCTCACTTTGCCCGCCAGTTGCAGCCATTTCCTGAGCTCAGCTATGTCGGCTTTGTCTCGGCTCAAGGGGGGTTTGTGATCGCCCGCCGCCACGCCGATGGGTCGATCTGGACTTACCACACACCCGGCCTCTTGCCGGGATCCGCCCAGAGCCGCCAACGGGATCCGGAAACAGGGGATCCCACAGGGTTCACTCGCCGGTTGGGCTTTGTGGATCTGAGGCAGTTGTTCTGGTTTCCCCAGCTCCTGCAGTCGGAAGGGATCCGCGACACTTGGGTGGTAACCCGATTTTTTGCGGAGCTTCCTGCCCAGGATCCAGAGCGGCTGATCATGACGTCCCTATCCCTGACCGACTCGGGGGGGCGGGTTTACGGCAGCTTAGTGGCTTCCCTCTCCGTCCGGCAGCTTCAAGCCTTTCTGGAAGAGATGGAAGGCCGTTCTCCTGCAGAGGTGAGTTTTCTGCTGGACGAGGAAGGACAGGTGGTGGCCAGTACGGCGGGGCCTGCTCCCCATCCGCTGCTGGTGGCTGTGCAAGAGCAGGTGGGCTCCTGGGAGACGGCCTCTTCTCAGAATTCGCTGCGCCTCGTGGTTGGCGGGATCCCCTACTGGGTGGAGGTGGAGTCCGTTCAGAGTAAAGGGAGGCTGGGCTTTTATTTTGTGCATGGGATCCCAGAGGCAACCCTTCTGGCCGAAGTCCATCGGGGCGCCCAACAGGCTGCGCTGCTGGGGGGTGGGCTATTGCTGAGCATGCTGGGGACAGGGATCCTCCTCGGCGAAGCTCTCTCCCGTCCCCTGCGCCGCCTCACCCAAGTAGCCGAGCAATTTATCCAAAGCGGTTTCCAGCCCTGGCCTCCTTTGGATCCCGGCCCCATCCAGGAGGTGCAGACGCTAACCAAAGCCTGGCAGCAGGCGGCAGCAGCTCAGCAGGCCCTGCTGGATCGTCTGTGGCAGCAGCAGCAAGAATACCGCGCCGTGGTGGAACAGCAGACAGAGCTCATTTGCCGCTTTCGGCCCGATACCTGCATCACCTATGTCAATCCTGCCTGTTTGCGCTTCTTCGGTCGGCGGGCAGAGGAGGTGGTGGGCCAACCTTGGCGGGATCGGCTGCCGGAAGAAGAGCAGGCTAAGGTGTTGCAAGCTTTTGCTGCTCTCACGCCTGAGCATCCTTTCTACTGCAGCGAGCGGGAGTATCCCGGAGAAAACGGCCAGTCCCGCTGGATTAGCTGGGTGGATCAGGGCATTTTCGACAGCCAAGGCCGCCTGGTGGAGATCCTGTCGGTGGGGCGGGAGATCACCGAGCAGAAACGGGCAGAACAGCAGTTGCAGGCCCTCAACCGGGAGCTAGAAGCCCAGGTGGAGCTGCGCACGGCCAAGCTGCAGCAAGCCTTGCATTTTGAGGGGGTGCTGCGCGCCATCAGCAGCCGGATGGTGGTCAGCCTAAACGAGGGGGAAATTCTTGAAGAAGTGGTCAGAACCCTTGCCGAGGCACTAGGCCTAACCTGCTGCCAAATCCTGCTGCTTTTAGAAGATGGGTCAACCTGGATCCCTGGCTACTGCTACTCCCCCCTTCTCTCTTCTGATGCAGCTCAGGGCGACAGGGCGGATCCCTTGCATGGCCGAGACTACGCCAGCGACCCGGAGTTCTTGCGCCTGCTGCAGTCCCATTCTTCCTCACAGCAGAAATGGGAAATCCACTGCTGTTGTCGCACAGGGAAAGAGGGACGCTGGGTGCGGCTGCTGGCCTGCACCCTTTGGGACAAAGAGAAGCGGCTGGGAGCTTTGCTGTTGGAGCGGCTGCCGGAGCAAGAGTTTTCCGAAGACGAGATTCAACTGGCCTATCAGGTGGCCAACTTGTGTGCCCTGGCCATCCGCCAAGCCCGTCTGTACCAAGCAGCCCAAGCGCAGGTGAAGGAATTGGAGCGGCTGAATCTGCTGAAGGATGATTTCCTCAGCACCGTCTCCCACGAGCTGCGCACCC
>NZ_JANSHV010000230.1:0-2671 GCF_047461775.1 Synechococcus sp. R6-5 | reverse complement strand
GCGAAGTAGTCAGGGTCGGGTAGTTTACAAGTGACTTTAGCCGCCCGCAGCAGTGGGATGGAGTTTTTGCTCACGGATGAAGCTCCCCTGCTCTCGGTGGGGGGAGTGTCCCGTTATTTGAAATCGCTGCTGGCCGGGGATCCCTACTTGGTCAGGCTGTGGGTGAGCGGGGAAGTCTCCAGTTGCCAGCGCAACCGCAATGGCCACCTGTTCTTGACCCTAGTCGATCCGGAAACCGGCGACGTTCTCAAGGGGGTGGTCTGGCAGGGCCAAACTTCCCGGCTCAGTTTCTGGCCGGAAGTGGGGCAACAGGTGCTTGCCCTTGGGCAACTTGGCATCTATAGCGGCGGCAGCCATTATCGCCTCGTCATCTGGCAATTGCTGCCTGCCGGGGAAGGGCTGTTGGCGTTGCGATTTCAACAGCTCAAGGCCCGCCTCAGTGCTGAGGGCTTGTTCGATAATCAACGACCTCTGCCTGTTCATCCCCAGTGCATTGCCGTCGTTAGTTCCCCCCACGCTGCCGGCTGGGGAGATATTCGGCGCACCCTCAACCAGCGCTACCCCGGGCTACGGGTGCTGTTCTCCCCAGCTCAAGTGCAAGGGGAGGCGGCCCCGGAATCAATTGTGCGGGCCATTCGCCGGGTGGAACAGGATGGGCGGGCGGAAGTGCTTCTTTTGGCGCGGGGCGGTGGAGCCAGCGAAGATTTGGCCTGTTTTAACGATGAGCGGGTGGTGCGAGCCATTGCCGAATGTCGGATCCCGGTGGTCACCGGGATTGGCCACCAGCGGGATGAAACCCTGGCGGACTACGCTGCCGACTACGCCGCCCACACCCCAACGGCAGCTGCCGAGCGGATCGTGCCGGATCTGGGGGAATTGCAGCGTCAGGGATCCCAGTTGCGCCAGAAGTTGATCGAACGCACCCGCCAAGCTTTGGAAAAAGCCCAGCAGCGTTTGCAGCAGGCCCAGCACCACTTGGTCTACGTGCATCCAGAGCGGCTGTTGCAACAGGCCCAGGAGCGCTTGACCCAGCGCCAACATCGCCTGCTCCAAGCCGTGCGCCATCGCCTCCGGCAACACCAACAGCACCAACAGGCCCTGCAAGATCGCCTCCAAGCGCTCGATCCCGAAGCCATTCTGAAACGGGGCTATGCCTTGGTGCGAGATGAAGAGGGATCCCTGATCCGCACCCATCGCCTGCCTCCCCAAACCCGCCTGATGATACAACTGGCCTCGGGAAGCCTATGGGTACGAGTAGAGGAGAGCCATGAGCCGCCGCAAACGTGAGGAGCCGTGGCGCTATGAAGCAGCCATTGCCGAGGTGGAAACTTTGATTGCCCAGATTGAATCGGGGGAACTGGATCTGGCGGAAGTGGTGGAGCGCTTTCAACAGGCCGCCCAAACCCTGAAAACCTGCGCGGACTTTTTAGAGCAAAAGCGGCAGCAGGTGGAGATCATCATCGAGCAATTGGGCCAAGAGGAAGAAGACCTGCCCGAATCATAGGGATCCCACCTGATCATTCCCCCTGCACTGCTGTCGCCATTCTGCTTCACTATGGATGGTCGTTGGATGGTTGTCTTTATCCTTGCGCCCCCATGCCCGCAAAGATCCTCGATGGCAAAGCCTTAGCCGCCCGCTTGCAAGCGGAGATGGCCGCCCAAGTGCAAGCTTGGATACCCCAGGTGGGGCGGCCACCGGGATTGGCAGTGCTGCGGGTTGGAGAGGATCCCGCCAGTGCGGCTTACGTGCGTGGCAAAGAGCGGGCCTGTGAGCGGTTGGGCATTGCTTCTTTTGGCCGACATTTTTCCGCCCAAGACTCCCCTGCCCATTTGCTCGACACCATCGACCAACTCAATCAGGACGAGCGGGTGGATGGCATCCTCGTCCAACTGCCCCTGCCCCCCGGCTGGGATCCCATCCCCCCCCTTTTGGCAATCGATCCCGGCAAAGATGTGGATGGACTTCACCCCCTCAACCTGGGCCGGCTGTTGCGCGGCGAACCCGGCTTGCGCAGTTGTACCCCCTTGGGCGTGATGCGCCTGTTGCAAGCAGAAGGGATCCCGATTGCAGGCCGAAAGGCAGTGGTGGTTGGTCGCAGCATCTTGGTGGGCAAGCCCTTGAGCTTGATGTTGTTGGCCGCCGATGCGACGGTCACCCTAGCCCACTCCCGCACCCCCGACTTGGCAGAAGTGACCCGCGCCGCCGACATTGTGGTGATGGCCGTGGGCCGCCCCCGCCTATTGAGGGCAGACATGGTGAAACCCGGCGCGGTGGTCATCGACGTTGGCATCAACCGCATCGAGACCCCCACCGGAGCCGAGCAATTGGTGGGAGATGTGGACTATGAAGCGGTCAAAGAGCTGGCCGCTGCCATCACGCCCGTACCGGGAGGCGTAGGGCCGATGACGGTAACGATGCTGCTGGCCAACACCCTACAGAGCTATAAACTGCGCAGCCACTTGTGTAGTCATTATTAAACAGGAATGAAACATTTCTGTTGCATTGTTCCCTAACTTCCCTCTCTCTCTGGGAGAAGAGCTGGGGTTGGTCGCGGCAGCGGCACAGAGCGCTTGGGGAGTGTCTCAATCTAGCTTGAAATGACTATGGTTTGGAGACTGTTCTCAAAATGTTCTGTTGCTTGGATCCTGATACATTTACGCTGAACACTGC